>JAITWJ010000127.1 GCA_031285325.1 Bacteroidales bacterium | reverse complement strand
AAATCGGCAGCCTGTATTCCTGTCCGTTTATAACGCAGCCCTATATAAAACCACGCAGCCCTGTCCTTCTCGAATCTCGAAATTATTTCATTCCTTATTATCATCAAATTCCTTTTCATATTCTAATACTTCATAAAATACCATATCATCATTCATTTTCATAGAACCTCCGTCCAGCCGCATTTGCAATGCGGCTGTTACGAATATCAGGATTTTCAATCCGGTTGTTTTCAATTTTATTCATATCATATTATTTTTTGTATTAAAAATGTTTGTGCTCGCGGCTGCCGAATGGCAAATTTTGGCAGGGCGGGAAATTTTATTCTTTGTATAAAAAAGTATTTTCCATTCCCATTTTATATTTCAACTCCTTACCCAAGGCATAGTGATTTTGTTTATCTTTTTCCAAAACACAGATAATATTTCCCCCTTCACCCTGTGACAGACAGGTAAGTTGTAAAAATTGGCTGTTGGCATAAATATCTGAAACAATATATTCATAGTAGTTTTCAGATTTGTTGGCAACATTAAGACCGACATTATACAGTCTAACTCTACTGCCACTCCATATTTTTTCATTATCTTTTATGGCTGATAACGGTATCCATTGCGGTTTCATATTTTCGGTTTTGTTATTCATTGTATTATTTTATTTCCCCTGTACTGTTTTTGTTTATATGGATTGTTACGGTGTCGCCTTTGCGGTAAAATCCTTCTTTTTTATAGGCGCGGGTAATGTGTCCGGTATATTTTTTATTTTCATAACAGTAATTTACGCCAAGCATTGCCTTTGTTCTCATTCCCTGTCCCGTGCGCCCGACAGAGGTTATGACGGCTTTTGCCTGCACGTAATTTTCGCGCAAATCGTTTTGACTGTTTTGATAGTTTTTGTATATCGCAACGACCGATATGCAACATACTGCGGAGAAAATCAGGATATACAGATTTTTTTTCATTCTATAACTGTTTATGTTTTTTCTTTTATTCATAATCTGTCATAAAATCTTCCAGCATTTCTTTTATTCCTGTGTCTTTTGTTTCTTTCAATATTTTTCTAAATATTTTTACACCAAACTCTTTTTCCTCAACTGTTTCAAGTGCATTCATAAATCTTTGCAGAATCCATAAATTATATTCTGTCGGAACTCTTTCAATGGATTTTATTATACAATTTATATAGTCGGGTGCTTTATAATGTTTTTCTATTGTCCTTACAAGATTGCCGGGCATTCCAAAATTATAGTGTGGATTCCTTTCAAGAATTACCAGCAAATCATTTAACAATTCCTTTGGATAATTATTTTTATCAAGTTCTTCACAAATTTCATCTATCTTATAAATATCATCGGGACTATTTAAGACTAATTCTTCAATTTTTCCTTTAATAATTTCATTCATATTTTTAATATTTTAATGCCCGAAGGGCGGTTATTGTTTATATTGTTTTGAGGGTGCAAAGGTAATGAATTTTTGTTGAATGTAGAGACGCGGCGCGCCACGTCTCTACGTCAATTGAATTTTATTTTACATTCTATTGATTCCTTTTTTGCGTTATGTAGAGGCGTAGCGCGCCATGCCGCATATAATTCTGCTCTTGCCAAACTTTGGCGAAGATTGCCGAAGATAATTTTGCTTTCGCCAAACTTTGGCGAACATTGCCGCAGATAATTTTACTTCAGCTAAATTTCGGCAAGGCATACAAAATGTGATTTTGTTAATGCCAAACTTTGGCAAGTCCCCGTTATACAAAGCGCACCCGTATTCCATTATTTTTACCCCTCTCCCAATGTTATAAAGTAATCATAAAATATTCATCGAAACTGTTATATTGCTTTAGTAAATATCCTGTTTTACTTTGATTATTTTCATCATAAGTAATTTCTGCTCCATATATACCCAAATCATTCCCGTCTTTTGAAATTTTATATAAATCGGCATATTCATCTACTTCATAATTCAATACAATAAATTCATCACTCAAACCAGCTTCACTCCTTAGCATTTTGGTAATTTCAATTATGGGGAAAAATGTTTCTTCATTTGTTTTAAAAACTCCTTCAATATGAGTATCCCCAAAAATGGTCATGCCACATTCTAACAGGAATGATTTATATTGTTCAGGTAAAATAATGCTTAACTCCATTTCAATATATTTTATTTCACTTTCAGTTGCACCAATGCAATATTCAATTTCACTGTTTTGTTTCAAACGATCAATATAACTCATAATTATTCAATTAAAATTTGTTTTATATTAAACCTCCATACAGTATACACTATAACGAAAATGAAGGCAACTATTCTTTTTTACAATATTCTTAATTAATTTTAGCCCGTATTGCAGATAACGTTCCGGCTGTATGCGACGGCTTGGGCAGACAATAAGACAATGCGGAGCATTGACCCCTGCCCAAACTGCAGGTGGAGTAAAATCGCACAAAGGTAATACATTTGTATCAAAGTCGGTAAGGGCAGCAGATATGCAGTCAGAGATAAACCATAGGTTATATCGTATAAGCAGGTGCATCTCCCGTATGTTGTTTTTCGAAATTCATTATAAATTTTAAATCAAACAATGATGAACAAAAAAGTTATTTTTTCAATGATTGCGTGCGTCATCATGCCATTATCGGGTGGGGCGCAATGGAAAGGTAAACCGGTTGATTTCTCGCACGGGAAACTCCAGGTATCGGAGAACAGACGTTTCTTGCAGCACGAAGACGGTACGCCGTTTTTCTACCTGGGCGATACGGCCTGGGAACTGTTCCACAGGCTGGACAGGGAGGATGCGGATATGTACCTGACCGACAGGGCGCAAAAAGGCTATACCGTGATACAGGCCGTTGCCCTTGCCGAACTGGACGGACATGTGGCAGCGAATCCCTGCGGTTTTTTGCCCCTTGAAAAACTTGATCCTGCACGTCCCGCAGTCAAGGACGGCCCCGCTAATGATTATTGGGATCATGTGGATTATATTGTCGATAAAGCCAATGAACTGGGGATGTACATCGGCCTGTTGCCAACCTGGGGGCGCTACTGGCACGACGACAAAGTCGCCTTTTTCACCCCGGAAAACGCCTTTGAATACGGTAAATTTCTGGGCAAAAGATATAAGGATAAAAAGATCATCTGGATACTGGGGGGCGACCGCAATATCGACAGCGACCGGCAACGCGCAGTCATTACAGCCATGGCGCGGGGCTTGAAGGACGCAGAAGGCGGGGCGCACCTGGCGACATTCCATCCTTCCGGGGGCAGGGGATCGTCGGAATGGTTCCACAACGAATCCTGGCTCGACTTTAACATGCGGCAGAACGGCCACAATTCGGATTACACGAACGTATACGGCAAGACC
>JAITWJ010000126.1 GCA_031285325.1 Bacteroidales bacterium | reverse complement strand
ATGGTGAGCCGAAAACTTATACTTTCAAAGGTGATTTGAATGCGTTGTTTGATTTGATGAAAGCCAAGTGCGAGCCTGATAAATCTTCCCAATGGTTGAATGACTTGGTTTAGTAAAAGTGGAGTTTACAGAGGGCAGTATTTCCCCTCTCGACTTCGCACCAAAACTCCTTCGCCGGGCGAATCGGGAAAAATATAAAGCCCTCCGTACCCGCCCAAAATTACATACGTATGCAGCAAAATCTGCGTGCGTATGAAAATTTTGCCGGATGCGTATGAAAATAAATTTCCTTCCGTATGCAAATTTTGCTGCATACGGAAGGATTTTTTGTTGTGTCCGTATGTAAGCAAACACTCGCTCTTTTCTTTCCTTTTTTCTTCTCTTTTTCGGGGAAAATATTGTTGTTTTTGTTTCTCGTAAAGCAAACGGCAGCAATCCAAAGCAACCGCCGCCAATATTCAAAAGCCAACCGATATACACGGTATTTTTGTATTCGGACAGAGTCAAGGCTATACCAAGCCCGTACTAAGTCCAAGTAAAATAAATTATTCACCCTTTAAATTTTAGAAAAAATGGGAACAATTAAAAAAGGTATTTTAGGAGGCTTTTCCGGTAAAGTCGGAACAGTCGTAGGTGGAAGCTGGAAATATCGTGCAAGGTGAGTGCAAACCAAACTTGTTTGAGTTTGCCGAACCGTAGCCGATAATGGCATTAGCAAAGGCATTTCTTATATGCGTTCACTCCCGCAAAAAGTTAAAAATCCCCGCACACAGGGACAACGCAGTAAGTTTGCGCTTACACTCGCTTTGCTCAAACCAATGACAGCGTTTTTGCGTACAGGTTGGAAATTGTATGCACACCGTCAATCGCCCTTTAATGCGGCAACTTCTTACACTTTGGCAAACGCCATTACAGGTACCTATCCCGATTATTCGGTTGATGTGAGCAAAGTGTTAGTTTCTCGCGGTGCTTTAATTCCTGCCACCAACGAAACAGCCAACGCCACAGGTGGCAACCTCACAATTTCGTGGGACAACAACAGCAGCGCAGGCTCTGCAAAAGCAACCGACAAAGCGTTAATCGTAGTGCTTAACCTTGAAAAAGGCGAGGCGATTACCAACGATGCAGGCGCAGAGCGTAACACCGAAACACAATCTGTTGTATTGCCTGCCGATTGGTTGGGCGATGAAGTGCAGGCTTATTTGGGCTTTGTGTCCGATGACGGAAAGGAAGTTGCCAACAGCGTGTATTTGGGGGTTATCCAAATTGCATAAGCGTATGTAATGCCGAAAGGCAAAATGTTTTCTTGCAAAGAAAAAAGTCGCTCATTCGATCGGCTTTTTTTGTGCTTAAAAGTAAAACAAGCAGTAAATTTCATTTACTATTCGTTTATTTTTGTATCTTTGTTGTTCGTTAATACTTCCCAATTGTCTAAAAATCTTACCTCATTATTGCAAGAGATTTGTGTGTTATTTTTGCAACTTGCTGATATATACCATACAAAAGAAACTTTCACTTTCAACATCAGAAATTATATCGAAAAGCAACACTCATATTTTCTCTTATTTGAATATCTTTAGACTCGTTTTCGTAATATTTAAGATTCGCCGTAATTCGAGCGCTTAAAAATATATTAATCCGCATATCAACTATCAAATCCCAATCGTTTTTTAACCTGTTCTCTTTATCTATATAATTGTAAAATAAATTCATTGCCGAAGTAAGTATTATATCCTGAGTTATTTGCCATGAAAACCGGTTCGTAATAGAAGCCCCGAATTGAAAACTGACTCGCTTGTTTTCTTCAATGCCATATTTTGTTTGATCAACCGTTGCCGTATCCAGTACCATTGTCATTTTTCCCGTAATAGGCGATATTAGCAGCGAGAAATTATTAGGTGTTTTGTAATCCATACCCGCTGCTATTGTCAGATCTGCCGGTGCCATAAATGCCGAAATGGGGGTTTCCTTATTAATATCATTCGCGTCGTAACCGTTGAATATTCGAGTTTTTAAATTGAACAGTAAACTGTAATACCATTGCTTTCCAGCTTGCAAACCATATTTATTGTTAAGTTCAAGAAGATCTTCATTAATTTGTGTATTGTGCATCTCTCCTGCCTCAGAAGGTTCTTCCAGTTTGTAGGAAATTAATCCCAATCGGTGAATAATACTATTTTCCAATGTTGTTTTCCCGTCGGCATAATTGGCGCTTAACCGCAAATCGCTCAACAACGATTGTGAACTTTGTCCCCCTGTTACCCAATTTTTCACAAATACCTGCGAAAATGAAATATTTTCGGAACCGGTGAATGTCCATTTTGATTTTTGAATCTCAACCTTGCTTAATATTCCGGGTAATGCAGGTGTTTCAGACTTAAATGCTTCGCCCAATGTTTCCGTAAATCTTCTTCTTTCTTTGCTTGTATCGCGCCTGCGCACTTTAGGCGGGTCGGGAATTTCATCCCATAAATTATCAACAATCCAAGGTTTTGTTAAAGTAATTTGGCGAATCATATTTTCATAAGTGTGTGGTCTTGCAGCAAAATCATCTAAAATAACATCAAGTTTTGATGATTTAAAATAACAGCCTTTATCGGAGAACCTTTTTTCAAACTGATATTTCGAATCAGCAAGATAACGGGGCGGATTTTCATCAGGAATTTTCAGAAAAATCGGCATTGCCAATGGCATGAAATAAGGCTTGGGTAAACTGTTAATTTGAATCAGCGAAGGATTGAACAGTTCTTTATTTAATACTCGTTTCATTAAGCCAGCCTGAACAAGCTGATTGTGAATTTGATTGTTGTAATAGTTAATTCTCTTTGGAACTTGAATCATCTTACCATTTACTACAACAAACTGTTGGCTTTGAATAGACTGATAATAATTTCGATAAACGGATGCAGAAACGCCAATTGATTCATACCAAAGCGCTGGCAACACTTGTTTTTGAAAAATACAAGGAGTAAGCGCATAACTGCTACTCAAAGTAAAAAAAACAATTACAATAGAAATCAATCTTGATAGATATTTCATAAACTGGGATAAATTTTTATGTGTCAAAAAATATATTTATAAAATCACCATTTTTTATCTACAAAAATAATGCCAATAATTTTCATGAATAGCATACGCTGTTGTTAATATGCATGCTTTTATTTTAAAAAAAATCACGTGTAATATTTTGAACTTGTAATATCTATACTGTAGAATGAGGTTTTGTTCTGTCCGAAACTACCTGCCCCTGCCAAAAATAGAAGAATCGAAAGAGTCTTACAAAAGTGTGATACGATATTATAAACATATAGCAACCATGAAGATTTTATATTCAACACAAAAACATTTGACAACAGCAATCAAATACACAACCGTATGAGGTATCAAAAACTAACAAAGAGATAGAACAGTTGTATGAATATTCTGAAGGTGTATTTATTTAAAATAAAAGCAATATTTAACCCATACACAAGAATACTTCCTTTCTTTTATGATTTTATTATAATTTCCATTCATTACACCTTATTTTTCAAAGATATCTATTTTTCTTTTACAGTCGAATTAACATGTAAACAAATATAGGGAGCTGCTTTCATTCCCGACTTTTGGTATCTATTAATGTAACCATTAACCGCTTTGGCTATGGTAGAGGTAATAATGTTGTTGCGTTTGGCATTGTATAATCCTGACGAGAACGATACGTGAAAACCATACTGACCGGTAATATTTTGATAGTTGCTCAAAGGCAAAATTCGTTCATACCAGTTTCCTGTTTCGGGGTTGCAGGTATTAAAACGGTCGTGCAATTCGGCAGGAATTACGCCACTCTTAATGTAATCGGCAACAGCAGTATATGTGTCGGCATAATTTTTTCCGCGACACTGTTTTGCCAGCATTAACGTTTGTTCAGCCGTTAAATCAGGAAACGAATCTGAGATATATTTGATTCGTTTTTGCAGATATTCGGATTCAACAATGCACATTCCTTTGCGAAGCTGGTGCGACTTTATTTTGTTTTTGGGATTCGATGCTGTTGTAAAAACCATTTCCAGCAAAGGATTCAGCAACTGTAAATTTTTAAAAAGGAGAGATAAATCATATACATGTTCTATCACATCTATTGAAATCAGGCAATCAGGAACAATACTTTCTGCGCGACAAAATGAAACAAGTTCGGGAGTGCTGCCCTGTATAATGTAATCGGGTCCAAGATTGCACTCCTGTTTTAACTTTAAAACTGTTTCTGCCGAAAGAGGATTCAAATCGCAGTAAATAACCTTAAATCCGAGCGATTTAAGAAAGATGCTCAAAAAGCCATGTCCTCCGCCAAAGTCAACAATTGTGGTATTCGCGGGATTATTTTTTGCGAGCAGCGAAAATGCACGGATACACATCGAAAAATAATATTCGGTTATAGGTAAAAGCATTTGAACATACTGTAGATTGTATGCACTGATTCCGAGATTTTGAAAATCGACTGAACGAATTTTTTCAATACATTCATCAGCTTTCGTAGTAAGGTAGTTATTGCTCATTTTAGAGACGCTGTTTTCTATCATTCTTTTTTATTAAAATATATTGCATTATTAGCAGCGCTTATGGTTGCACAGCGGAAACAAAAGTATATATTTTCTACAATTATTTACTCATGCTATGTACTATTTTTTCGATGTACATGTGCAAAGTGCTGAAGAGACAAAACAGACGAATTAAGAATGAAGAATTGAAAATTAACTGTTTATGGCATCCTTTATTTTCAATTTTGTAAAGAGTTGTCCCTGCTGGAGTGTTCTTTTATGTTATTATGGCTACATCTTTTTTAGTGAAAATAAAAAAGTGGGGAACAATGAACACAGCAATAATTCGCAATACTCCGCTTTCAACCCACAACTTATTTTTACAATCAACAGAATAATTCATCCTGTTTGCCGTTTAACCATTCATAATATACACAACATTAATGGCAAAGGTAAAGAAGAAAAAGAGGCTGTTAATATGTTAATAATGGAAAGTTTGATAATTCACATAGTTAGCAGTTTGGCTAACAGAATACCGCTTGGAGCGAAAATAAATTACATAATGCCGGATTTGGAACTTTCAGTAAATAAATTTTCTCCACAAAACCGCAATGCTTTTAATATAGCCGAAAAATATTTTTACTTTTGCACAATGGAAAATATAGAAATTAAACAATGAAACTGCCCCAAAAAGCTACCTGCCTGCCAATCGTTTGGCAAACACGAAAACTCTTATTATATGTATATTTTTTTATTGTTGCATTGTGTCGATACCGAGAAATATCGCTTTTTCGCGATGCTGTAAAATATTTTCCGCGCTGGTGGCATAGCGTTCAACGCAACAACAACCCGCTGGAATATGACCAGCCTTGGATTGTATATGGAGCTATTCAATTTCTGAATAATATACTGAAACCGAACATGACTGTGTGGGAATACGGTTCGGGTAGCTCCACGCTCTATTTTGCACGCAGAGTGAAGCAGGTTTTTTCGATAGAGAACAATCCCGAATGGTTTGCTTATCTTACAACCGTTATCGATAATCAAAAAGTTAATAATGTAACCCGACAATTGATAGAAAACCAGCCGACTGCGCCCGATAAATATTTTTCAAAATTCGATAATACCTGCTTTGAAAACTACGTTAGAAGCATTGACACGATGAACAACAGCGGTCTGGACATTGTTCTGGTTGACGGACGCGCCCGTACTGCGTGCATTTTACATGCAATGAGAAAAGTGAAGCAGGGCGGATGGTTAATTGTTGATAATTCTGACCGTGATTATTATTTTAACGGTAACCGTGAATTGTTCGACCCTGCAAAATGGGAAGCTACGCACTTTGTTGGAGCAGTACCTTATACCTTTTCGTTTTCAAAAACATCATTTTTCAGGAAAAAATATGAATAGCTTAGCGCCGATAATATTATTTACTTACAACCGTCCGGTACATACGCAAAGAACGATTGAACATTTGCAAAAAAACAGGTTTGCAGGGGAGTCGGACTTGACGGTTTTTTCCGACGCCCCACGAAACAAACAGGCTGAAGCCGATGTGCTTGCAACCCGCACTTTTTTGAAAACCATCACAGGATTCCGTTCGCTAAAAATAATTGAAAGAGAAAAGAATTTCGGTTTGGCGGCAAATATTATAGATGGCGTTACCGAAACAGTCAATAAATTCGGAAAAGTAATTGTATTGGAAGATGATTTGGACACTTCGCCCTATTTTTTGAAATATATGAACGACACATTGACTATGTATGAAAACGAAGAAAAAGTAATTTCGGTGCATGGGTACACGCAGCCTGTGGATGAAAAACTGCCCGAAACTTTTTTCCTCATCAACCCCGGATGCTGGGGGTGGGCAACATGGAAACGCGGTTGGAATCTGTTTAATCCCGACGCAAAAGAATTGTTGAAACAAATAAAAAGCAAAAAATTATCGTATCGGTTCAATCTTCATAATGCGTATCCGTTTACCGATTTGCTGGAACGGCAAGTGTGGGGCGACTCTTCGTCGTGGGCAATCAGGTGGTATGCATCCGCTTTTTTGAACGAAAAACTGACACTTTATGCGGGGCGGTCGCTCGTTGTTCAATCGGGTTACGAAACAGGCATCCATTACGACGGCAAACCGAAGTGGGCTGAGAAGGAAACTTACTCGCCGACGCCAATAAACGTTGGAAAAATAAAGATAACGGAAAATGAAACAGCGCTCCGCGCTATTGAAGAGTTTTACCGTGCAACAACGCCCGGCATGGCGCATCGACTGGCAGTGAGATGGTTGAGAAGAATGAAAATATATAACTCTGTCCGAAATATCAAGAAAAAGATATTTAAAAACACACCTGATAAAAAAGCATGAACAGCAATCTTACCGACCGTAACTACTGGAAAACCTACTGGTTGAATTACGAATACCGTAAAGTTCCGCAAAAAATGTTTTTCGACAAATACATCCCGACGCTAACAGACGGAAAATCGTTTATTGAAATAGGCGGTTTTCCCGGTACGATGCCCGTTTATTTTCACAAAAAATACAAATCCACTGTTTCGTTGCTCGATTTTTATATCGACAAAGAAATGGTTACCAAGCTCGAAACGGCAAACAATATTGCGCAGGGAAGTATTGAATGTATCGAAAGCGATTTTTTTGCTTTCGATACAGAGAAGCGATATGACACCGTTTTTTCGTTGGGTTTTATCGAACATTTTGCCAATACGCACGACGTTATTAAACGGCACATTGATTTGCTTGCTTCCGATGGTAATTTATTGATAATTCTGCCCAATTTTCTCGGTTTGAACGGTTGGATACAATGCCGTTTCGACCGTGAAAACTTTGAAGCGCACAATCTTAAATCGATGGAAATACCGCGCTTAAAAGAAATTATGCAACAGTTCGACCTCAGTGCCGTACATGTTGAATACACCCGTAAACCAATGGTGTGGCTCGAACCCAAAACAAGCGCTTCTCCTTTTTTACGAAAAGCGGTAAAACTGCTAAGTTATGCGCTTAAGATGTTCCCGATAAAAAGTCGTTTTTTATCGCCTTACATTGTAATATCAGCAAAAAAATATTAATAATGCAAAATAACTACAAGCATTCACTTAAAGATGTTTATATAACATATTTGCTCTTCTATTTCACCATTATAATTTTATAACCGCACCCTCCGTCATCAATTTCGCCGGGCGATTTTTATAACCGCACCCTCCGTCATCAATTTCGCCGGGCGATTTTTATAACCGCA
>JAITWJ010000124.1 GCA_031285325.1 Bacteroidales bacterium | reverse complement strand
TCTTCACGTCCGAAAACATTGTTTCCCCACTTGAGGAAAGTACCTTCACGCCCAAAAACATTGTTTCCTCGATTGAGGAAAGTACATTCGCGCTCGAAAACATTGTTTCCTCGTATGAGGAAAGTACATTCACGCCCGAAAACATTGTTTCCTCGTATGAGGAAAGTACATTCACGACAGAAAATATTGTTTCCTCGTGTGAGGAAAGTACATTCATGCCCGAAAACACTGTTTCCTCGTGTGAGGAAAGTACATTCACGACAGAAAATATTGTTTCCTCGTGTGAGGAAAGTACCTTCACGCCCGAAAACATTGTTTCCTCGTGTGAGGAAAGTACCTTCACGACAGAAAATATTGTTTCCTCGTGTGAGGAAAGTACATTCACGTCCGAAAACACTGTTTCCTTGTATGAGGAAAGTACCTTCACGTCCGAAAACACTGTTTCCTTGTATGAGGAAAGTACCTTCACGCCCGAAAACATAGTTCCCTCACTTTGCGAATATATGTTTTTTTTCGGAAGTAAAGCCCCGAAACTCATAAATCGGGCTTTTGTGTTGTTGTTATTATCAAACCCCGCAAGGGTGGGGGGATTTAATTGACAATTGTTAATTACCCTTTAGTTGATTCAGGAGTTAATAATTGTTAACTGTGCACTGTTAATTGTAAATTGTAAATTAATTACCTATCTTTACAGTGTTTTTATAGTTAATAAAAAAATAATTATTATTAGCGTTAGCGTCCGGTATAGCATAGCCTGTCTGGCGCTGGCGCTATTTTTTTAGCCCCCCCGCCCAAGCAACTAATAACTGTTAATCGTTAATTTTTTCGTACATTTGAATCATCCGAATAAAATCCAGTAACCTTTAATTGTTATTAATATGAAATACAAGGCGTATAATTTGCATAATTACGAAACTGTTCCGCAGATATCGCAGCTGAACCCCGAATACAAAGAGGCAATAGAGGTTGTTGGAAGAGTTCTTCCATTCAAAACAAACAATTATGTGGTAAACGAATTAATTAACTGGAACAATCTGCCTGCCGACCCTGTGTTTACACTTAATTTTCCGCGCAAAGAAATGTTGCTGAAAAAGCAATATAACGATGTGCTGCGTTTAATAAAATCGGGCTGTCCGGATGAATTGCTGAAAAATAAAATCGGCCAGATAAGAATGGATTTGAACCCAAACACCGCAGGGCAGAAACATAATGTACCTGTTATGGAACAGCAAAAACTACAGGGCATACAGCATAAATACCGCGAAACAGTGCTGTTTTTTCCTGCACACGGACAAACTTGCCACGCATACTGCACCTTCTGTTTCAGATGGCCTCAATTTTCGGGAATGAATAATTTTAAGTTTTCGATGCACGAAGCCGGCCTGTTTTATAAATACCTTAAAACAAAGTTGAAAGTAACCGATGTGCTGTTTACCGGCGGCGACCCGCTTGTTATGAGCGCATCTGCCCTTATTGCATACATAGAACCACTGCTGGGGAAAGAGTTTGCACACATACGCACAATTCGTTTAGGAACAAAATCGCTGGCATACTGGCCTTACCGTTTTCTTACCGATAACGATTCTGACGAACTTCTTGCATTCTTTGAAAAAGTAGTAAAATCAGGAAAAAACCTTACAATACAGGCTCATTTCAATCATCCGGCAGAGTTATCGACAGAGGCCGTAAAACATGCCATTGCAAGAATACGCAACACCGGATCGCAAATACGCACACAGTCGCCGCTGCTCGGAAAAATTAACGACCATCCGGCTATATGGGCCGAAATGTGGCGCAAGCAAGTCGATTTGGGCTGCATTCCGTACTACATGTTTGTGGCAAGAGATACCGGGGCGAAATCTTTTTTTGAACTTCCACTCGAAAAATGCTGGCAAATTTACCGGAAAGCCTACTCTTCGGTCAGCGGAACATGCCGCACAGTAAGAGGCCCCAGCATGAGCACTTATGCCGGAAAAATACAAATACTGGGAATTACCGAAATTAATAATGAAAAACATTTTGTGCTGAGATTCCTGCAAGGCAGGAATCCCGACTGGGTGGATATTCCGTTTTTCGCAAAATACGACCCCGAAGCAACCTGGTTTAATCAACTCAAACCTTCGTTCGGCCACGAAAAGTTTTTCTTTGAAAACGACAGCCATACACACAAACACCTTAACAAATACGACATAAACTTTGATTTTGAGTAACACATAAAACATAAACCCATGACTCCAGATTTTAATATCGGCCAGCGCACAGAACTTGCATTATCATACTTTGAAGAAGGGTATAACTGCGCACAGTCGGTTGTTCTTGCCTATTGCGATATTATCGGGCTCGACAAAGAAACAGCCGCAAAAATGTCGCTCTCGTTCGGCGGCGGCATAGGGCGCATGCGCGAAGTGTGCGGTACAATAACAGCAATGGCAATGATGGCCGGGTTTCGTTACCCTGCCGCAAACCCAACAGATAAAGGTTTATATACGCTTAACTATTCGGTTGTAAGAAAAATGACTGAATTGTTTCGCCAGTCGAACGGAACAATAAAATGCAGCGAGCTGGTTCGCCAGGTTAAAGCAGATACACGCCCTGTGCCGCCGGCAATGGCGGCATGTATAGCAAAACGCCCATGTGCAAGGCTTGTTGCCGAAGCCGCAGATATTGCAGGCCGTATGTTGAAAGGAGAATTTGCGGAACGAAACAATTACATTAATCGTAAACAATAATGAACTTTACCCGAATTAACAGCGCCGAACATGCGCTTTTTATGCAGGCATGGCAGCTTTACCGGAAATCGTTCCCGCCGGAAGAACGCCGCCGGCTAAATACGCAAAGAAAAATAATGAACCACCGGCAGTATCATTTTGAACTTATTACCGACAACAATATGTTTGTTGGGTTTATTCTCTGGTGGGGATTTAACGATGTCAGGTACATCGAACATCTTGCAACCATGCCGCATTTGCGCGGAAAAGGCTACGGGCAACGCATACTCAATAGTTTTATTACGGCATCGAACATACCTGTACTGCTCGAAGTAGAGCATCCGGCCGACAACATAAGCCGCCGGCGAATAGGCTTTTACCAGCGTGCCGGATTTGTTTTAAATGAACATAAATACAGCCATCCGCCCTACAAAAAAGGCGGCCAGTACGTCTCGCTCATGCTCATGACCTGCCCCGATGCCATAACCGGCGAACAACTGAAACGCTTCCTGAAACAACATCATCCGGTAATACACGAATTAACAATGGATAATGGATAATTGGCAGTTATTAATTAATTGTATTTTGACGGCTGCAAGGGCCGCCCCTGCATCCATATTAATTGTTAATGTCAAATTATCAACTGTCAACTGTCCATTGTCAATTCGTATAAACAACACAACCGGCATCCTAAATAAGGCTACCGGTTGTTACAGTCAGTAAAGTTAATGTGTAATATTTTAAGCGTCTATATTTGCATACTTGGCGTGGTCTTCTATAAACTTACGCCGTGGCGGAACGTCGTCGCCCATCAACATTGAGAAAATATGATCGGCCTCTGCCGCGTTGTCGATAGTTACCTGCTGCAGCGTACGCTGTTCGGGGTTCATTGTTGTTTCCCAAAGTTGTTCGGAATTCATTTCTCCCAAGCCTTTGTAACGCTGAACGTGAACATTGCTGTCGTCTCCTTCTGCCCATTCGTTTATTAGCTGTAAACGTTGCTGTTCGCTCCATGCATAAGCCTCTTTTTTCCCTTTTTTAACAAGATATAGCGGGGGAGAAGCAATGTATAAATATCCTGCTTTAATTAAGTCTTGCATAAATCTGAAAAAGAATGTCATAATTAAAGTTGCAATATGGCTTCCGTCAACATCGGCATCGGTCATAATAATTATTTTATGATAGCGAAGTTTGTCCATGTTGAGGGCTTTCGAGTCTTCTTCTTTGCCAATGTGTACGCCAAGAGCTGTGAAAATGTTTTTTATTTCTTCACTTTCAAGTACCTTATGCAGCATTGCCTTTTCTACGTTAAGTATTTTTCCTCTCAGCGGAAGAATTGCCTGTACTTTACGGTCGCGACCTTGTTTTGCAGTGCCTCCTGCCGAATCTCCCTCGACAAGGAAGATTTCACATTTTACGGGGTCTTTTTCCGAACAGTCGCTTAGTTTACCCGGCAAACCACCTCCGCCGAAAGCATTTTTTCGCTGTACCATTTCACGGGCTTTGCGGGCAGCGTGCCTTGCTTGTGCTGCAAGAATTACTTTATCTACAATTATTTTGGCTGATTTCGGGTTTTCTTCCAGATAAAACGACAATGCCTCGCTAACGGCCTGGTCAACAGCCAAGCTTACTTCCGAGTTTCCCAGTTTTGTTTTTGTTTGTCCTTCGAACTGGGGTTCTGCAACTTTTACTGAGATAACTGCTGTTAAACCTTCCCTGAAATCGTCGCCGCTAATATCTATTTTAAGTTTGGAAAGCATTCCCGACTGGTCGGCATAGTTTTTAAGAGTACGGGTTAAACCTCTGCGGAAACCTGTAAGGTGGGTACCGCCTTCAATGGTGTTTATGTTATTTACGTATGAGTGTATGTTTTCGGCAAACGAAGTGTTATACTGTAATGCTATTTCAACCGGTATATCGTTTTTTTCTGTTGTAATATGTATAATTTCAGGAGTGAGTTTCACTCTTGTATCGTCGAGGTATTCAACAAATTCTTTTAACCCCTGTTCAGAATAATAGTTTTCTATTTTGAAGTTTCCGTTTTCGTCAACTTCGCGCTCATCGGTTATCGAAAGATTTATACCGGCATTCAAAAAGGCGAGTTCGCGTAAGCGGGCAGCAAGTATTTCGTGTTTATAAACATTAACCTGAAAAATAGAGTCGTCGGGTTTAAATGTAATTATTGTTCCGGTTTTGTTTGATTCGCCAATAACTTTTGCATCGTAAAGCGGTTTTCCTATTGAGTATTCCTGTACCCATATTTTCCCATCGCGATGAATTTCTGCTTTAAAGTGTATTGAAAGCGCGTTTACACATGATACGCCAACACCATGCAGCCCTCCGGATACTTTGTACGAGTCTTTGTCGAATTTTCCGCCTGCATGTAAAACGGTCATTACCACTTCGAGCGCCGACCTGTTCTCTTTTGAATGTATGTCGGCAGGAATTCCTCTTCCGTTGTCTTTTACCGTAATTGAATTGTCGTTATGTATTATAACGTCAATTTTATCACAATAACCGGCAAGAGCTTCGTCTATAGAATTATCAACAACTTCGTAAACAAGGTGGTGTAGTCCTTTTTCATTTACATCGCCAATATACATTGCAGGGCGTTTCCTGACTGCTTCCAACCCTTCCAGTACATGAATACTGTCTGCCGAATAATTTCCTCCGTCAGAGAGTTCGTTTTTTTCTTTTTCGCTCATTACCCTTTTCTTAATTTTTACCCGTTCGTGTTAAAATAAATAACCTCTACACTCAAAAAAACAAACCTTTTTTGAACGTAAACTAATTTAGTTTTATATTTTTTCTGTTAAATATGTGATGAATAAAGCCATCGCACAAATATAGTAAAATATGCTTACAAGACGCACAGGTTTAGTTTCGTTTTGTTTTTTATATGATTTTTAATTAAACGTGTTGGTGTTTCATTATTATTACGAAATTTAACGAAAAATTGGAAATTTGTAATCGGATGTCAGTTGAATTGAATTAATTTGTATTAATCAATTAAAAAAATAATGTTACAATATGAAAGTTGTATTGGCGCAGTTAAATTTTGTTATTGGTGATTTTGAAGGAAATGCGCAGAAAATTATTAAACATATTACCAAGGCTAAAAATGAGGGCGCCGACATGGTTGTATTCTCCGAACTGTCTGTAACCGGTTATTATCCATATGATTTGCTCGGAAAAAAGGAATTTATACGAAAGGCAGAGGAAACAGTTGTTAAAATTGCAAAACACTGCAACGGAATTGCAGCCATAACAGGCGCGCCAAGTTTTAATGAACGAGGCAACCAATTGTTTAATTCTGCATTTTTTCTGAATAACGGTAAAATAGAATGCACATACAACAAAACACTTTTATCTTCATGTGATAATTTTTGTGAATGCCGTTACTTTGAACCTGGCCGTAATTTCTCTATTATTGAATATAAAGGTGAAAAAATTGCCGTTACCATTGGCGGCGATTTAGATTCAGCACAAAACAAACTTAACCAGGCTTCGCCTGTTAACGAATTTATAAAATATAATCCCGATTTTGTTGTAAATATTTCGGCATTACCATTTTCTCATAACGAGGACGGACAGCGTAAAAATGAACTTGTTTCAAGAGCAAAAGAACATGGAATACCAATTGTTTATGTTAATCAGGCGGGAGCGTACACCGAGTTGATCTTCGACGGCGGTTCGGTATTTATAAACGAAAGAGGTGAAATAACAAAAGAACTGAATTATTTTAAAGAAGACTATACATTAGTTGATACGAAAAAATCATCTGAAATTAATTTACAAAACAACACCTGCTACATAGAAAAAATACATGATGCACTGGTTTTGGGCATTGGCGATTATTTTGCAAAAACCGGATTTAGAAGCGCCCTTATCGGACTTTCGGGAGGTATCGACTCGGCAGTAACAACAGCGCTTGCCGTGCGTGCATTGGGCTCCGAAAATGTAAGAGTGTTGCTTATGCCTTCAAAATATTCATCTGCACACAGTTTGAGCGATGCTATAAAACTTGCCGAGAACTTGAATATCAGATACGATATTATTCCTGTTCAAAGAGCAGTTGATACTTTTGAAAACGAACTGGCGCCGCTTTTTGCCGGTTTGCCGCCCAATGTTACCGAAGAAAACATACAGGCACGCACACGTGGAGTTTATGCCATGGCACTGTCGAACAAATTCGGGAATATTTTGCTGAATACAACCAATAAAAGCGAATATGCCGTAGGCTATGGTACTTTATATGGCGACATGAACGGCGGACTGGCTGTTTTGGGCGATGTTTACAAAACCGATGTTTATAAACTTTCACGCTTTATTAACCGCTGTGTTGAAATAATTCCCGAAAATTCAATACTGAAACCACCTTCGGCCGAATTGAAACCCGACCAAAAAGATACCGACTCGCTTCCCGAATACGAATATTTAGACCGGATTCTTTTCAGTATTATCGAAATGAACAAATCGCCAGAAGAAATTATTGACTCCGGTTTTGATGCAAACACCGTAAAACGTGTAGTAAACATGATAAACATGAGCGAATACAAACGTTTTCAGGCAGCTCCCATACTGAAAGTAAGTTCCAAAGCTTTAGGTGCAGGCACTAAGATACCATTGGTTGCCAGGTATTAATATATTTGCGTAACTACTACATTCCCATACCATTTATGGTGCTATGGTTATTTGTTTACTTCTGTATAAGTTGTTATTTGTCGGTTAGTAGGAATGCTATTCAACAGTTGTGTGTTTGCAGAAACGAAGGATACACTTTTGTTTCCAATCATTTTGGCCTTTACGTTTCGTTATCGGGACACACCTTTGCGTTCGTATAAAAAAGGTCTATTCCATGTCTTTCAAAATAGTTATAATATCAGCTATTTGCTGAACAGTTTTATCAACATTTTCAGTTGATTACCCGAAAACGAATCGACATCAATAACGGCAATATCAATATCTTCCGAAAACGTGCTTATCATAATGTAATTTGCTGCGTTTCCAAAATAAAATTGCACCTTTACGCTCGATAAAATAAAGTTTAACTCATTAAAATTTAGAATCATGGCTGTACAATACACTGTAACAGAAAAGGGTAATCCGCAAAAGCCGGATGCTCCCAAGAAATGGTATGCCAACGCAAAATCCTCGGGCGAAAAGACACTTCGGTCGCTGGGTAAGGAAATTGCCGCACGAAGCACTGTAAGTCCTGCCGATACGCAGGCAGTACTAGTGGCGCTCACCGAAGTACTTGCCGAAGAACTGTCGGATGGAAAGATCGTCCGTCTGGGCGACTTCGGGGCGTTTCAGGTCAGCATCAGCAGCGACGGGGCAGAGACCGAAGCGAAATTCAACGCCTCGATGGTGAAGAACCAGAAAGTAGTTTTCCGTGCCGGTATCGACCTGCGCGAGATGCTCCGCAACCTAAAGTTCGAAAAGGTGGTGTCCGCCAAATCTCCATCAACGTCCTCACCCAACGATGATGGCGATGACTTCGTGGATCCCAACGCTTAAAAAACCGGAAGGGCATAAGCGCTCCCAAAAAAACGAGACGTGTCGTTGCCTAAAACGGTACGCCTCGTTTCACCAAACGACACGTGTCGTTTTCCCAAACGATGCGCATCGTTTTTTTTATCGTGAAACAGATATGACTGATTTGTATGCTCCGTTTTTTGCAAAAGATGAATATCTTTGCGTTCTATTCAAATAAAAGTTGTAGTTTTGTAACTGATTTTAAAACAAAAATTTGCAGATGATATAAAGCCGAAAGGCATATATAATAAGACATATTGGAAAAGCATTAGGCTTGTATCTTTCTTGTTGAAAATTTGACGATTAAAGACGTTGGAGGATAAGTTTGATGTTCACGTGATAGGCGTGAACTTAACTTATTTGTAACGTCGGGTTTCGTCAAATACCTCAACAAGCGGATATTTTAAGTATCACGCTTTTTTTGTTTGTCATTTTTTAGCAACATCAATTTATAAATAACAAAGTTAATACAAGATGAAAAAGTTTCTTATTTTTATTGGCGGCTTTGTTGCAGGAATATTAGCAACAATTTTAGTGGCAGTTTTGATTAATGCTGCGAATCAACCAAATGACGGCTTCCCCGGGCTTACAGTATTTCCTGAAAAAGGGGAATGTATATCAACTGAATATGAAAAAACGGATTATGACATTGATAGAGGGCGGCGAGTAACCACCGTAGTAAATGAAATAGAGATTTTTCAAGTTCTGGCACCGGATGTGGCACTGGCAAGAACCGGCGACGGTCTTGACGGAATACTGGTTTTGCTTGTTAATTATGATGGTGAATCTTATTATGACGAGCAAAAAATTAAAGTCCCTGCCGGTAAATGCGCAAGACAAATAGGCACATATCAGTACGCTACTAAAAGCGAAATGATTAAAACTGTTCCGGCAGTTGTTATTGAGTAATATAAATAATTGCCATGGGTGTTAACATAGATGATTTCAAGCAAGAAATCGAGTGTATTTATAAGGAGGAAAAATATTCGGTTCGTGATAACGGAGTAGTATTGCGACACCCTCGCGACAATGGCAGAGTTCGCCCGACCGACAACCAATGGACTTTCGGCAAGCCGAATGACAAAACCGGCTATATGGAAATTGCCTCTGTTCGTGTTCATATCATAGTAGCGACCGCGTTCTACGGCATAAAGCCGACCAAAGAATATGTCGTTGACCATATTGATACAAACCGCCGCAACAATCGGGTGGAGAATCTCAGATGGGTTACAAGGCTGGAAAATGCGTTGAATAATCCGATAACACGAAAACGTATCATACTGCGCTGTGGCAGCATTGAGGCTTTTCTTGCCAATCCGTCATTATTGCGAGAGAGCGATGTTGATGCCGATTT
>JAITWJ010000107.1 GCA_031285325.1 Bacteroidales bacterium | reverse complement strand
GCATAAGTTACCATAACAGAACTAAGCACAAAAAAAGCTGTGAGCCTCAAAGCAAGTAACATTCTTAAAATACTGTGTGGTACACAGAATTTACCCAAATACTTTTTTTTCATAAATTTTAAATGTTTAAATTAGAAATAACTCAAATTTGTTCATAATATATTAGAGTATTTTTTTAGCTCTCGTTCTATGAAAAACTGTTGTGGTTTTCATAAAATGTTTTGTTTTTGTCAATAAAATTCATTTTAAGTTAATAATATCAATACTTTACATAAAGCAACCAATTACTGTAATAACCGTTTTTTACTTAAAAAAGTTAATTAGCCATTCTTTTTTCTATCATAACTTTTCCAAATATATAAAAAATCTTAAAAAATAGAAATTTTGTGAAAAAATATAAAAAAATTAATTGCCATTGAAAGGACATACAAGTTTCTGTTTTTACAAATCATATTGTCCTATTAATGCGAGGTGTTACTAAAAAAAAGATTTGGCAATTACAAAAAACGAAAAATCCGTAACGACAACTTGAAACAGAATGATGTATAAAATCGTATCGTTTTGCAGCGTTTTACCTGTGCGTGGATTTTATTATATTATAAGGTAAATGATTTAATATCTTTAACAATGGTTTCGGCAAGTTTTTGTGCTTTGTCCATAGTTTTGGCTTCAGAATAAATACGAATTATTGGTTCTGTGTTCGATTTCCGCAAATGTACCCAAGAATCAGGGAAATCAATTTTAATGCCGTCTATGTCGTTTATGTTTTCACGAGCATATTTTTTTTTGATTTCCAAAAGAATCTCATTAACATTAATTTCATTTGTGAGTTCTATTTTATTTTTCGAGATGAAGTAGTCAGGATACATTTTCCGAAGTTCGGAACACTTTAATCCGCTTTTAGCCAAGTGTGTCAGAAAAAGGGCTGCCCCAACCAGTGCATCGCGGCCATAGTGACTTACGGGATATATTACACCGCCATTACCTTCGCCGCCAATTACAGCATCTGTTTCTTTCATTTTTGCAACAACGTTTACTTCGCCAACAGCAGCGGCACAATATTCCATACCGTATTTTTCGGTAACATCGCGTAACGCCCTACTCGACGACAGATTAGAAACAGTACAGCCGGGTGTTTGGCTTAAAACGTAGTCGGCAACAGCAACAAGCGTATATTCTTCGCCAAACATACTACCATCTTCGTTTATAATGGCTAATCTGTCAACATCGGGGTCAACTGCAAAACCAACATCAATTTTGTTGTTTCTTATAATTTCGGAAATTTCAAACAGGTTCTCGGGCAATGGTTCTGGAATATGTGCAAAATGCCCTGTAGGTTCACAGTTAATTTCAATTACGTTTTTAATCCCCAAGGCTCTGAAAAGCATGGGCATGACAATTCCTCCTACAGAATTTACTGCATCTATTGCAACCGTGAATTCTGCATTCCTAATAGCACAAACATCTACTAATTTGAGGTTTAATACTTTTTGAATATGAATATTCGTATAATCTTTTTCAATTGTTGTACCCAATTTATCGACCTCTGCAAATAAAAAACTATCAGAGTCGGCAATTTTGGATATTATAGCGCCTTCTTCTTCATTTAAAAAATTGCCTTTTGAGTTAAGTAATTTCAACGCATTCCACTGTTTAGAATTATGGCTTGCGGTAATAATAATTCCTCCATCTGCATTTTCTTCGGTTACCGCAATTTCGGTGGTAGGCGTGGTTGCCAAACCAATATTTACCACATCGCACCCCATTCCGTTAAGGGTTGAAATTACCAGAGAACTTACCATTTCTCCAGATAAACGTGCATCGCGGCCAACAATAATTTTCAGCCTTTTTTTCTCTATATTCCTTTTGGCCCAAACAACATAAGCTGCAGCAAATTTCACTATATCGGGCGGCGTGAGATTTTCGCCCGGTATTCCGCCTATCGTCCCACGGATTCCTGAGATTGATTTTATTAATGTCATTCCATGTTGAAAATTATATTCAATAAACGCTATTGAGCAGATTTTAAACAGCTTTTAGTTGATTATTGACTTAGTTCATTTTTAAAAAATTTACTTCTTTTTCGGAAAGTAATCGCCATTTTCCACGGGGAAGACTCTTTTTTGTAAGTCCCGCAAAATAAACGCGGTCGAGTTTTTTTACATGGTAACCCATGTATTCAAAAATACGGCGTATTATACGGTTCTTGCCTGAATGAATTTCAACACCTATTTCGGTTCTGTCGTCAGGATTAATAAAACTTATAGCATCAGCAGAAACATATCCGTCTTCCAGTTCAACACCTTCGGCAATTTGCATTAAATGTTCTTTTGTCAGCGATTTATTGAGTGTAACCTGATAAATTTTTTTCACGTTATGGCTTGGGTGCATCAGTTTTTTCGATAAATCGCCGTCGTTTGTAAAAAGCAAAACACCGGTAGTATTGCGGTCGAGCCTGCCAACAGGATAAATGCGTTCATCGCAGGCATTTTTCACCAAATCCATAACAGTTTTTTCGGCATGCGGATCGTCGGTTGTGGTTAAAAAGTCTTTGGGTTTATTTAGTAACAGATAAACTTTTTTCTCAGCTTTAAGTTTGCGCCCATCAAAACGCACTTCGTCGCCTGAACTAACTTTTGTGCCTAATTCGGTAATAATTTCACCGTTTACGGTAACAACGCCCGAAAGAATGTACTTGTCGGCCTCGCGCCGCGAACAAACTCCCGAATTGGCAATAAAACGGTTCAATCTTATTTCTTCAGAATAACCGGTTTTTACGGGAGTAATCCTTTTCGGCCGGCTTTTATATTTACTAAATGTTCTATCCGCGCTTTGTCCAAAATATTTCTTAGCTGTTACACCTTTTGTTTTGGCTGTAAATTTTCTTTCACTTTTACCGGCTATTCCATCTTCAATTTTGCGCGAAACCCTGCTTTCTGAATTGTTTGAATACTTACGATTGCTTTTCTTTGTTGTGTCTGAATATTTTCCGGGAACCCTGTTATCTGTTTTTACAAAACTTTTTTTGGTGAAATTACCCGAACTTTTACTTTCCAAACTTTTACCGGTACGTTTTCTGCCACCAGTTAATCTTTGACTGCTACGCCTGTTATTATTAATCATCACATTTGTCTGCTTTTTGCAAAGTTCGGAATTTTTCCGGATTTATAGTTCGGATTTGATAAAATGTCGAAATTTATATTATTTTTGGAAAAATCACGTATTTTATGAACTTAAATTAAAGCCAGAATGAAACACAGGCAATATTTACGCAGCTCCGAATGGTTCGGGAAAGACGATAAAATGGGATTTGTACACCGCAGCTGGTTAAGAAACCAGGGGCATCCAGATCACATGTTCAGAGGAAAACCGGTTATAGGTATTTGTAATACATGGTCCGATTTAACTCCATGTAATGGGCATCTGCGCGAATTTGCCGAAATTGTAAAACGCGGCGTTTACGAAGCAGGTGGTTTCCCTCTCGAATTTCCGGTCATGTCGCTTGGCGAAACAATTATGAAACCAACAACCATGCTTTGGCGCAACCTTGCCAGTATGGATGTTGAAGAAACCATTCGTGCAAACCCGCTCGACGGAATTGTTCTGCTTACCGGCTGTGATAAAACCACTCCTTCAACTATAATGGGTGCAGCAAGTGTAAACCTACCGACAATTGTTGTGCCGGGCGGCCCCATGCTTAATGGCAAATTAAGAGGAAAAGACATCGGATCGGGAACTTTTACATGGCGACTTTCTGAAGGGTTAAAAGCTGAAACATATACAAGAGAAGATCTGATCGAGGCAGAAAGTTGTGTGTCGCGGAGTGCAGGGCATTGCATGACCATGGGTACCGCATCCACAATGGCCGTAATGGTTGAAGCGCTTGGGCTAACCTTACCCGGAGCTTCGGCAATCCCTGCCGTTGATGCCCGCAAAAAAGTTATGGCACACCTTTCGGGAAACCGCATTGTGGAAATGGTGAAAGAAGGCGGGATGCGGTTATCTGACATTTTAACGCGAAAAGCTTTTGAAAATGCAATAAAAATAAATTCTGCTGTTGGAGGCTCAACTAATTTAATAATACACATGATTGCCATTGCCAACCGTATTGGCATTGAACTCAGTCTTGACGATTTCGACCGCTTAGGCAGTAACATACCATTGTTGCTTAACCTGATGCCTTCAGGAAAATACCTCATGGAAGATTTTTACTATGCCGGCGGTTTACCTGTTATTATCGACCAGCTAAAAGACCAAATTCATGCGGGCGCAATTACAGTGAATGGGAAAAGTATAGGAGAAAATTCTGCAAACAGCACTTGTTACAACCGCGATGTTATTGCAACCATTGACAGTCCATTTAAAGAAAAAGCCGGCATAGCCGTTCTGAAAGGAAATTTGTGTGAAAACGGAGCTGTAATAAAACCGTCGTGCACATCAGAAAAATTGTTAAAACATACGGGGCGTGCAGTTGTTTTCGAAACAATTGAAGATTATCATGATAGAATTGACGACCCCACTTTAGATATTGACGAAACATGTGTAATGGTATTAAAAGGAGTTGGCCCTGTTGGTTACCCCGGAATGCCCGAAGTCGGAAATATGGAGTTGCCTGAAAAACTTATAAAGAAAGGCATTACCGACATGGTACGTATTTCTGACGGAAGAATGAGCGGGACAGCTTACGGAACAGTTGTTCTTCATGTATCGCCCGAGTCGTCTATTGGAGGAACACTCGCTTTAGTGCGCAACGGAGATATGATTGAACTGGATGTGGAAAAACGGACGCTTAATCTCAATGTTTCGGAAGAAGAACTTGGGGAAAGACGGGCAAACTGGACAAATCCAAAGCCTGTGTGCGAAAGAGGTTATATAAAAATGTTTATCGAACACGTTGAACAGGCAGAGAAAGGTTGTGATTTCGATTTTCTAAGAGGCGGTTCCGGTTCTGAAGTATCAAGAGATTTACATTAAAGCTACAACTTATGGAAACAATTCTGATATTTCTTTTTAGTATTTCATTTATTGTAATTACTAGTTCAAAATTTAAGATTCATCCGTTCCTTTCGTTAATATTAGCGGCTTTCCTTTTTGGTATGCTGTCGGGGATGCCGCCCGAAGAAATTATTGAAAATATAAATAGCGGTTTCGGCGGTACAATTGGCAGTATAGGAATAATTATTGTTGCAGGGATAATTATTGGTGCTTTTCTCGAAAATTCGGGAGGGGCACAAGTTTTGGCAAATTTTGTATTAAAAATGGTTGGAGCAAAAAGAGTTCACGCTGTAATGGGTATTATGGGGTGGATTGTTTCAATACCTGTTTTTGCCGACAGTGGTTTTGTCATTTTGTCGTCACTAAATCGGGCCTTAACAAAAAAAGCGGGGCTTTCTATTGTAGGAACCGCAATAGCACTTTCGCTCGGGTTAATAATTTCTCATACCTTAATTCCTCCAACACCAGGTCCAATAGCTGCAGCAGGAATATTGGGGGCTGATCTTGGCAGAGTTATGCTAATAGGTATATGCACGAGTATTTTCACATTAATAATTGCCATAATTTTTGCAAAATATATTGGAAAAAGAATTTACGTTGATCCTAATATATCAGAAAATGAAATTCAGGAACAAACACCTGAAAACAATCGTCAACCATCAGTTATTAAATCATTTTTGCCTATTTTGGTACCAATAATTTTAATTATACTTCGTTCCATTGCCGATTTCCCCACACATCCTTTTGGAGAAACGCAACTGAAAAATTTTATCAGTTTTATAGGCAATCCTGTAACTGCCCTGTTTATCGGTATTTTCATCGCACTTTTTTTGCCTGAAAAATTTGACAAAAAAATGTTAAGTACTACTGGATGGGTAGGTTCAGCCTTAAAAAGCGCATCTACTATTATTTTAATTACAGGCGCCGGTGGAGCATTTGGGAAAGTACTGCAGACATCTGATATAGCTTCACTTTTTGGTGATAACATACAAGGCGCCGGATTATTAGGGCTTTGGTTTCCTTTTATTATTGCTGCTGCCATTAAAACAGCACAAGGTTCATCAACTGTTGCAATGATTACTACAGCCTCAATCATTACACCATTGCTAAGTACATTGGGCTTTGATACAGAAACCCTGAAAGCTATGGCTGTTATTATAATTGGCGCCGGGTCATCAGTAGTTTCGCATGCAAACGACAGTTTTTTCTGGGTAGTTACACAAATGAGCGGAATAAACTTAAATCAAGGTTATTGGAGTCAGACATTGGGATGTGCAATCGTTGGATTTTCGTCAATGATTTTTCTTACAATTCTTTCGCTGTTTTTATAATTGATGCTTGTGTTTGTTTAAAAAATAAATACATGCTGCATTACAGCAAGAATTGACACATTGTTAATTCAACCGCCCTTCTTTTTTGTATATCTCGAAATACTCTTTAATAGTAACCCTCACTTCGTATTCGGTTGATGTATATGCCAAAACATCAAGCGAATTAAACCATATCATAAAAGAATCGGCTTGTTCATCCGTCATCCCGGTAAGGAACATAACCGTTTCCTTATTATAGTTTTTTGAATGCATTTCCCAGTATTGTTCTTCAATAATGGCTTCGCGTACTTCGCGTTTTCGTTTTTCCCGCCTGCTCAAATAATATTGCCAGTACGAAATTGGATTGAAAACTGCAGCAAGTACCGGTGGGTCTTCATTAAAAGCATCACCACGAAGTTCAGGAGGAATATCGGTAGGTTTACCCGTACCCAATCCTAATTCTATTTCAGGCCTGTCGCTCTTAACCTGAATTTCTCCAATTAAATAAACTACTGGATCCAAAATGAACACCAATGTATTATTACCGCTGTAATTGTGTGGAATTTTTATCACTGATTTCTGAAAACCCACCGATGAAATAATTAAACTATCGACATTGAGCATTTCGAGCGAGAAAAAACCTTCATCATTCGTAATCGTACCGCCGTGAGTACGATTCAGCACTACACTTGCATAAGGTATAGCCGAACTGTCAGCCGCACTTATTACCAGCGCCTGCAGTTTTACAAGAACAGGATCAATTAAATCGTCATCCTGTCCGAAAATTTGGCTCGACAGGAACAAAAACAATATTAATATGGCAATATTTAATCTTTCCATTATTGTTACAAATGTCGGATTCAAAAATATTTCATTCGCGCTAAGTTATTACGAAAGATAACATTAAAAAGTAAGTTTTAACAAGATTTAAGAAACCGTTTCTAATTTCCCAACTCCTGTACAGTAGTTTCGGAAGTTCACGAAAGTAATTTTTAACTCTCTAACCATGTTTCACAGGGTTACAAAAGCGGTTTAGCGACTGTTGGTGTAATTGTCAGTTTCGTCATCTTTGCAAACTGCGAGCTTGCGAAACAACCAATTGTCAATTATATGACGGGATGCATGTCCGCCTTTTGGCCGTTGCAGAGCGCCATGATACGCTCGACGGTTACTTTGAACATCATCGCATGCGTAATTTGGGTATATCTCTCCTGTTCCATGCCTGCAAAGGCAGTATTTTTAACATTTGTGCGCACAATTGTTAAAAAACCGGCTATGGGAACCGGCGCGGCGGGCGTTGTGGTACCGTCTTTGCGAACTGCGAGCTTGCGAAGCGGGAAGCAATCCACAGCAATTAATAATGGACAATTGACAGTTAACAATTGACAGATATTTACCCCTGAATCCCATAGAGTAATTGACAGTTAACAGTTATATTTGGACGACCACGAGGGTTACCTCTACATCCCTATTAATTGTTAATTATTCATTGTAAACTGTCCATTGCATAAAACAGATACCACAACTTATGCAAAAAAATAATATAATCTTTTGTTACCGTCTTGTAAAAAAGGCGGATATTTTCGCAAAAAAACATATCCCACATATTGTAAGTAAAAAAAATATATACATTTGCAAGTACGTTATACTTAATATAAAAGATAGTCAAAATGAAATGTAATATTCCCGTCCTTAGCGCTATTGTGGTGGTCATTAGTTAAAAACTGATGTGAGGATGGTGTATCGACATAATAGTAAAATAAAAAGCCCTTCTCGCATTAGGAGAGGGGCTTTTTGGTTTGAAAACATACAGTAATTCATAAAATATGAGCGAATATAAAAATCCATTACGAAGCGCCGCCAGCACGCAAGGACGGCGGATGGCCGGAGCAAGAAGCCTCTGGCGTGCCAACGGTATGAAAGCCGAACAAATGGGCAAACCCATTATTGCCGTAGTCAATTCATTTACGCAATTTGTGCCCGGGCACGTGCACCTGCACGAAATAGGGCAGTTCGTAAAACATGAAATAGAACAAATGGGATGTTTCGCCGCCGAGTTCAACACTATTGCTATAGACGATGGCATAGCCATGGGGCACGACGGGATGCTGTATTCACTGCCTTCGCGCGACCTCATTGCCGACAGCGTAGAATACATGTGTAACGCCCATAAAGCCGATGCAATGATTTGTATAAGTAATTGCGACAAAATCACACCCGGAATGATGATGGCTGCCATGCGCCTGAACATACCCGCGGTATTTGTATCGGGTGGCCCAATGGAAGCAGGTAAGCTCGGTAACAGCTATTACGACCTGATTGACATTATGGTAAAAGCCGCCGACGAAAGCGTAAGTAACGATGATGTGCACCGCCTCGAAATGGCAGCCTGCCCCACATGCGGCTCATGTTCGGGTATGTTCACCGCCAATTCGATGAACTGCCTTAACGAAGCAATAGGCCTCGCTCTTCCCGGCAACGGCACCATTTTAGCAACACACGCCAACCGTAAACAATTGTTTATAGATGCTGCACGGCTTATAGTTGACAATACATACAAATATTACCAAAACGGCGACGAAAGCGTACTGCCGCGAAACATTGCCTCACGTGCCGCTTTCCTAAATGCCATGACACTCGACATTGCCATGGGAGGCTCGTCTAATACTGTACTGCATCTGTTGGCCGTAGCACAGGAAACCGGCGCCAACTTCACGATGGATGATATTGATATGCTTTCGCGCAAAACACCTTGCCTGTGCAAAGTGGCGCCCAATACGCAAAAATACCACGTTCAGGAGGTTAATCGCGCAGGAGGTATTGTAGCCATAATGGGCGAACTGGCTCGTGCGGGGTTGGTAGATGTATCGGTGAAACGTGTTGATGGAATGACTCTGAATCAGACTATCGACCGTTTTGATATTTTGAGCCCGAATGTAACTGGTGTAGCTGAATCCAAATACAAATCGGCGCCCGCAGAGCGTTTTAATCTTGAACTCGGTTCTCAAAACACATATTATAATGATTTGGATAAAGACCGCACCGGCGGCTGTATTCGCAGCACGGCGCACGCTTACAGTAAAGACGGCGGACTGGCCATATTGAAAGGAAACATTGCACAGGACGGCTGCGTGATAAAAACCGCCGGTGTGGACGAAAGCCTGATGACTTTCAAAGGCCCTGCCAAAGTTTTCGATTCGCAGGATGCAGCCAGCGAGGGCATACTCGGCGGAAAGGTGGTAGCGGGCGACGTGGTGGTAATTACATACGAAGGCCCAAAAGGCGGACCGGGAATGCAGGAGATGCTTTATCCGACTTCATACATAAAATCGAAACACCTGGGTAAAGAATGCGCCCTGATTACCGATGGACGTTTTTCGGGCGGCACATCAGGCCTCTCTATCGGACATATATCTCCTGAAGCGGCTGCCGGCGGAAATGTTGGACTGCTGCAAGACGGAGACATTATTGAAATCAACATCCCCGAAAGGAAAATCAATGTGTTACTAAGCGATGAGGAATTAGCCAAACGCCGCGAAGAAGAATTGTCGCGTGGCCGTAAGGCCTTTACGCCACCGCATCGCCAGCGTGAAGTGTCGAAGGCGCTGAAAGCGTACGCTTCGATGGTAAGTTCGGCAGATAAAGGCGCGGTTAGAATCATGGAGTAATCATACAAGGAAATAAAGTAAAAGAATCAATATGTCTGAAAAACAAATTACAGGTTCAGAGGCGCTGATGCAGGCACTCATCAATGAGGGGGTTGATACGTTGTTCGGCTATCCTGGAGGACAAGCCATACCTCTTTACGACAAACTCTACAATTACCGCGACAGCCTGCGGCACATACTTGTACGCCACGAACAGGGCGCTACGCACGCTGCGCAGGGGTATGCCCGCACCAGCGGACGTGTTGGGGTGGTAATGGTTACTTCGGGGCCAGGCGCCACCAACACAATAACCGGCATTGCCGATGCTATGATGGACAGTACGCCTATCGTGGTCGTTGCAGGGCAACAAGCATCACCCCTGTTGGGAACGGATGCATTTCAGGAAACCGATCTTATTGGTATTACACATCCGATAACCAAATGGGCCTACCAGATTCGCTCGGTTGACGAGGTGGCATGGGCTGTGGCGCAAGCGTTCTACATCGCTTCGCACGGACGCCCCGGGCCGGTAGTACTCGATTTTCCCAAAGATGTGCAGACAGCATTAACTGAATTCAAACCACATCATATAACACATATCCGCAGTTATGTTCCCGTTCCTGAGATGAATGCAAAGGCGGTAGCTGAGGCTGCACGGCTCATAAACAGCGCCGAAAAACCGCTGGCACTCGTGGGGCAGGGTGTTATTCTTGGCAATGCCGAAACAGAATTGACAACATTCCTTCGCAAGGGCGATATTCCTGCAGCGAGTACTTTTTTGGGCCTTTCGGCACTGCCATCGGATTATCCGCTAAATGCAGGAATGATTGGTATGCATGGAAACATAGCGCCCAACCTCAAAACCAACGAATGCGACGTATTGATTGCCATAGGAATGCGCTTCGACGACCGTGTTACAGGTAACTTGAAAACTTATGCGCCTCAGGCAAAGGTAATTCATTTTGACATTGACGCCGCTGAGATCGATAAGAACGTGAAAACAACCGTAGCGGTTGATGGCGATGTAAAAGAAACACTCCCCGCTGTTACCCGCCTGCTGCGGGAAGCCAACCACACGGCGTGGCGCGACAGTTTCAAACCTCTTAACAACCGCGAAACAGATAAGGTAATTCGCGCCGAGCTATTCCCTGCCGATGGCCCTGTTCGTATGGGCGAAGTGGTTAATCGCGTAAGCGATGCTACCGGGCACGACGCCGTACTGGTAACAGACGTAGGACAGAACCAGATGATGGCATTACGCTATTTCAAGTTTAGCCGCACGCGCAGCGTTGTAACATCGGGTGGACTGGGAACGATGGGTTTCGGGCTTCCGGCAGCCATCGGAGCAAAACTGGGTGCGCCCGGCCGCACCGTGTGCCTGTTTGTGGGTGATGGCGGCCTGCAGATGACCATACAGGAGTTAGGAACCATTATGCAGTCGGGAGTGGAGGTGAAAATCATTCTTATGAACAATAGTTATTTGGGTATGGTGCGCCAGTGGCAAGAACTGTTTTTCAACGAACGATATTCAGAAACACCAATGGTGAATCCTGATTTTTTGAAAATAGCCGATGCCTACAATATTCCCGGAAAGAGGGTAACCAACAGAGCGGATCTTGATGCGGCCATCGCCGAAATGCTGACCACTCAGGGCGCATACCTGCTCGAAGTTGTTGTTGAGCAGAAAGGGCTGGTGTACCCTATGATACCCGCCGGAGCATGTATTACCGATATGTTGTTGGGAAACGAATAAAAATATTTGAACAATCATGGACAATAAAACATTATATACCATTACCGTTTTTTCAGAAAATACGGTTGGTTTACTTAACCAGATCACCATCATCTTCACACGCCGGAGGCTGAACATCGAAACGTTGTCTGTGTCGCCGTCAGCCATCGAAGGTATCCATAAATTCACTATTACGGTTTTTTCCGATTCCGATACTATCACTAAAGTGGTGAAACAAATAGACAAGCGCGTAGGTGTTATAAAGGCCTATTGCAATACCGACGAAGGGCTCGTGCATCAAGAAATAGCCATGTACAAGGTAGCCACTGACCGGCTTCTGCAACTCGGCTCCATCGAAGACATAGTTAGCCGCTACAATGCGCATGTGGTGGAAATGACCAGAGATCTTACCGTCTTTTCAAAGACCGGACATCATGCCGACACGCAGGCGATGTTCAAAGAACTTAGCGAAAAGGTGGGCGTGCTGCAATTTATACGTTCGGGGCGCGTGGCCATAACCAGAGAAAAGGTAGAGCGGCTGAGCGACATGCTGGCAGTAATGGAAGAAAAGATAAGGCGCGACCGTATGCAATACGGGTAAACAGGCAAAAGTACCTAACAAACACGAAAGGTTAGGTATTGTACTGTTTGCAATATATGTTTTATCAAGTATCTAAGTTTTTAAAGGCATTTGAACCTGCATTATAACCAAGTTCAAACAATTCTTTTGCGTGGCCAATACTTAAAATATCAAAATTATCAATAGTATCGGGTTCAATTATAATTGTTGCGTATTCGTGTACTTGCTGCATATTGGCTTTCACACACATGTAAAAAGTACGCGACGCAGCCTGTATTATGTTTTTAAAATTTTTACGCGGGTTAATAGGTGTAACATTTGAAACGATAATCTGCTCACAATCATTTTTTATTGGTTCAATCGGAATGTTATCCATTAATCCGCCATCTACAAAAAATTCGTCATTAATTTTTACCGGTGGAAAAAGAATTGGAATTGAAGACGAAGCCAAAACAATATCGCCAAGCGGCCCCGAGTTTTTGTACTCCACAATTCCTCTGTTAAGGTTTGAAACCGATACAAAAAGCGGTATTTTTAAATCTTCAATAGTATTTGCCTGAATTTCTTTTCTGATAACTTTTTTAAGTCCGTCAAGGCGGAGCAGCCCGTCAACCGGAATATGGAACTTGGTATATTTTAAAAACCAACCTTTGTGGAAAACAGAATAAATCTCTTCAGGAGATTTTCCGCCGGCAATAAAAGCGCCAACAATCGAACCGGCACTTGTTCCGGAAATTACATCAGGTTTAATGCCTTTCTCGTAAAGTGCGGCAATAATACCGAGGTGAACAAACCCTCTGGTACCGCCGCCACTTAACACCAATCCCGTTTTATATTTTTTTGTCATTTAGTTGAAAATATAAAACAAATATAACAGATAATCCTGTGATTACCTCTTCCTGATAGCTCTTTCTTATTCCGAACTCACGTATAAGAATCAAAGTTCAGACAATAACAGCATCTGCGTTCTAAGAAACTGTATTGAATTTACCTGACAAGTTTTTTTTGAATACTTTCTTTAACTGCTTCGCGATTAACAATGAACAATTGACAGTTATGTGGTGCGCCGTCACTGCGAGGCATGAATGACGGTACCACAACGCCCGCCGCGCCGGTTTCCATAGCCGGTTTTTTAACAAACATGCGCACAATTGTTAAATCGGAAGTTCCCGAAAGCACAAACATGTACACAATTGTTAAATCGCAGGCCTGCGAAAGCACAAACATGCGCATGATTGTTAAATCGGAAGTCAGCGAAAGCACAATTATGCGCACAATTGTTAAATCGCGGGTCTGCGAAAGCACAAACGTGCGCACGATTGTTAAAAATGTTGTCTTTGCATCAGCAATAATGGACAATTAATATTAAAAGAATTGTCAGCTTTCAATTATAATTGTAACCGAATGAAAGACCGGCGGTATTATTTACTCATGATTTCGATGTGGAACTTACGGGTACCCTCGCCGGTTTCAGGATATATCTGTGTGCCGGAGGGGAGCTCGGGATCTGGCACCCACATGTCTATGGTCATATTCAACTTGTAGTACACGCCAGGGCCGGCATCCAAATGCTGCGCGCCGGCACTCCATTCGCCATCCTGTTTGGCGACAATGGAGCCGCTCATGGCCAAGGGGCCTATGGTACTGTGATTCTCATTAACCTCAAGCGAGACAGTCGCATTGTAGTTATCGAAAGTGTAATCGTACTTTGTTGTGCCGACAGTATGGACAGGCCACATAGACAGGGATTCGCGCGGAGTGTCATAATCCCAAGGCGGGAATTTGAGTATCGCGTTGTCGGGATAAAAATCAAGTGAAAGTTCGCGATCGAACTCACCGCGCACCTCGACCCGGCCCTGAAGTTCGCCGAACGACACGGCAGTACCATCTATCCACATCCGGTAGTTAACGTTGTACATTCCTGAAATATCGTTGGGGTCTTGTGGTTCCGGCAATTGTTCGGGGTATTTGTCGCACGACATTGCTATAATGGCGATGACTATCGCACACACATTTTTTATAATTTTCATAACTATTAATTGATTTGTTAATGTGTAAATGAATAAGCGCAATTAAAATACCGTTCATGAGTGAGACGACCGCCATTCCTGTAAAAACCTGTCACGCTTTTCTACAAATTCCTTCATAGATTCCCGCCCTATATTCCGGGCGATAGACAGATTTAATTCTTTTATTTCATTCAGACGCATCGTCTTGTTATTTTTTCTTTTAATAATACCGGCGAGAACATTTTTCAACCTGGTTGAAATATCTACATTCTCAATAAAATCCTGAACGGTTGGTTCCATGTTGTTCTCGAGCATGGATATGGCCGTTTTCATCTGTTCGTGATATGCCTCTACTATGTTCATGGCCGCAATGTATTCCTCTTTCGTAATCATAAACACTGCTTATCATTTTGTTGGCCACAGCCAACAGATTCCGATTCGATATATTTACGTACCTCTTCGAGTTTCATCTTCTTTTTCATAAGGCCGCATATCACCCCAATTTGCTCCATAGCCCGCTGGGTGACCAATATGCGGTTGTCGTCTGTTGTGAGGTGTTCAAACTCGAACCTATCGACCCACATGCGTATAGTCCACTGGTCTAAACCATAACGCTCCATAACATTGTCGATGGAGTAGCATAGCTTTTCTATGGGATTTACATTTGAAACTTTATCGTTCACCTGTCTGTTGTGTTTTTTTTATAAAGTTTAGCAGCTTGGCACGAACCGGTAGTCTCGTATTAGACTACCGGGTTGACACACTCTCTAACAGAACATTATTTTTAACTATGAAAAAATCTTTCGCCGCAAAAATAGAAACGGCAGAATAGTATATAAATAAAAAGCATTCAGATTTTCTTAAGGTAAATTCAGGATAAATTGCGGGTTATAAAACATGTTCTGTCAAATCGTCATAAAACCGGCTTGGCATACCATTTGATTCCAGCAACCTGATATTGAAATGTAAATGTTTAATTTTATTAAAACCTAATAGAAATGCAAACAGGAAAAATTGGTGTAACCAGCGAAAATCTTTTTCCAATTATTAAAAAGTTCCTTTATTCTGATCATGACATCTTCCTCAGGGAAATTGTTTCTAATGCAGTTGATGCTACTCAAAAGTTGAAAACTTTAGCTTATAAAGGCGAATACAATGGCGAAATGTCGAATGCCAAAGTGGAAGTAAAACTTAATAAAAACGCTAAAACTATTACCGTTTCCGACAATGGTATTGGTATGACAGCAGAAGAAATTGAAAAGTACATCAATCAGATTGCATTTTCGGGTGCGAATGAATTTCTTGAGAAATATAAGGATGATGCAAATGCAATTATCGGCCATTTCGGGCTTGGTTTTTATAGCTCGTTTATGGTTTCGGGTAGGGTTGAAATTATTACAAAATCGCACAAAGAAGGCTCAAAAGCTGTAAAATGGAGCTGTGAAGGAAATCCTGAATTCTCGCTTGATGAAGTTGAAAAAGATTCGGTAGGCACCGATGTTGTAATGCATATAAACAAAGATTCTAAAGAGTTCCTTGAAGAACATAAAATTGAGGAAATTCTGGAAAAATACTGTAAGTTTCTTCCGATACCGGTAATATTCGGGAAAAAGAAAGAATGGAAAGACAAAAAATATGTTGATACCGATGAGGATAAACAAATTAATGAAACCGAACCTGCCTGGACAAAGAAGCCTGCTGATTTAAAAGACGAAGATTATAAAACATTCTACCGCCGTTTGTACCCGATGGCCGAAGAACCATTATTCAACATTCACTTAAATGTTGATTATCCATTCAATCTTACAGGTATTTTATATTTCCCAAAAATTAAAAATAATTTCGAGGTTCAGAAAAACAAAATCCAGTTGTACTGTAATCAGGTATTTGTTACCGATTCTGTAGAAGGGATTGTACCTGAGTTTTTAACATTATTGCATGGCGTTCTCGATTCGCCTGATATACCGCTGAATGTTTCGCGCTCGTACCTGCAAGGCGATTCTAACGTAAAAAAAATAAGCAGCCATATTAACAAAAAAGTGGCCGACCGCTTAACCCATATTTTTAAGGATAATCGCAAAGACTTCGAGAAAAAATGGGATGACCTGAAAATTTTTATAGAATACGGAATGCTTACCGAAGAAAAATTCTATGACCGCGCAATGAATTTTTTTATGTTAAAAAATACTGACGGAGAATATTTTACTTTCGAAGAATATGAAAAACTGATAACAGACAACCAAACCGACAAAGATAACAACCTTGTGTATCTATATACATCTAACACCGTTGAACAATATACTTTTATTGAAGCAGCAAAGAGTAAAGGTTATGATGTTATTGTGCTCGATGATGTTATGACTCCTCATCTTATAAGTAAACTCGAACAGAAATTCAACAATAAGCGGTTTATACGTGTCGATTCGGATGTGGTTGAAAATCTAATTCGTAAAGATGACACAACAAGACAAGAACTTTCATGGGAAGAAAAACAGGAACTTTCACCTGTTTTCAAAGCTGTTTGCCCCGACAATAAAAGCTATTCATTTATCATAGATTTTCATGACTTAGGAGAAAATGGTATGCCTATGGTAATTACCCGCAACGAATTTATGCGCCGCATGAAAGATATGAGTGTTGCACAGGGAGGAATGGGTTTTTACGGTGATTTGCCTGAAAATTTGAATGTGGTTGTAAACACAGCTCATCAACTTGTAAAAAATATTCTGGAAGCAAAAGCCGAAACAATGGGCAAAGAATTAAACAAGCTGGGCGATGAAATAAAAACCTGTAAAACAGAAGTTGAAATACTTGAAAAAGCCAAAGAAGATAAAAAGGAAGAAGAAATTATACAGGCTGATATAGAAAAAATAGATGAGTTAAATAAAAAACTTTCGGAACTGGAAGCAACTAAAAACGAAAAACTTTCTTCTTTTGGGAAAGAAAATAAGTTGGCAAAACAATTAGTTGACCTGGCTCTACTTGCCAACGGAATGCTAAAAGGTGCCGATCTTGATAAATTTGTAAAACGAAGTATAGAATTAATTAAATAGCCTGTGTTTCTGTCCCTGAATATTTGTACAAGTTAAATTTGTTGGATATTCTTCACAAAAACACCAGGAAACCCTGTAGAAACAATAATAGCCTATTTCAAGATAGGCTATTATTGTTTCGTGTAGTGGTAAAATATGCCGGTATCGAAAGCTGTCCATAAAGATGCTTTCTGTTGGCACGATTTTAAAGCATTATTAGCCCATGTGTTACAGGTGAAAAAGAGGTTGTAGCGGCCTATTGCTTCATAAAATGCGTCGTTAGTACCATAATTTGCATTGGTTTCAATATTTATAACATTCCCCGAATCGTTCCTTTGGAAACTTTTCAATATATATGCTGTTAATTTTTCGTACTGCTCTCTGCTTATTCTTATACTTTTGCAGTCATCACTTTCTTTCAAATACCTGTAAAACGTAACGTGCATTGCCGATGTACTCAGGGCAAAAGCAGCTCTGAATGCTACAGGAAACCGGAGATCTGCCCAGGTTGGAGTATCTAAATAAAAACCCTTATCGCCCCAGCCGAATGCAACATAGTCAGCAGTAGAATCCTTGCCTGCGGTATGCTCATATTTTATTATATCGCTCCAGTCTATAACATCCGACCTTACAGGAACAACAATATCTGTATGTACACCATTTGTCAGTATATATATAGTTGTATATTCGCCTGCCTCAGGGTTCCTGTTCACGGTTATTCTCGAAAAACAATAAGCCGAACCCGAATATAACAGAACGAACACAAGTAATGACCCAATAATAATTACGGTTATCTTAAATATGCGCCTAAAGGTACGTTTCATAAAATGTTAAGTTAAATAATCTCGCCAATTCACCTCTTTCCACTAACATATTTGCATTACTCGGCATATTACGTGCTCTAAATTTCTTATTACGATTACATGTTTCAACCTCGTATAAAATAATAATTAAAACAAAAATAGCATGATTCTTTTTATTTCGATAGCATTAAATTAAATTTGCAGGCATTAAAATAGATTATGCAATACAGTAATTTCGATTATATAAGAGATTTAACCAAGTACGACAGGCAAGAGACTTGGGAAGTCAACATTGGCGGAATTCCGATAGGAGGCAACAATCCTATACGGATACAAACCATGACAGACACAAACACACAAGACACCGATGCAATAATCGAACAGATTATCTGTTTGGCAAAATCGGGCGCCGATTACGTAAGAGTTACGGTAAAAGGGATTCACGATGCCGAAAACCTCAAGAACATTAAAAAAGAACTGTTAGAACGCGGATACAATACCCCGTTAATTGCCGATATTCATTTCAACCCGAAACTGGCAGAAATTGCAGCCAAGGCAATTTCAAAAATACGCATAAACCCGGGTAATTTCTACGACAAGCGGGCGCAGTTCAAAAACTGCCTGTACACCAACGAAGAATACAAGCAGGAATTAATGAAAATTGAGGAACAGTTTATTCCTTTTCTGGAAATGCTGAAAAATACAAATACAGCGCTGCGTATAGGAGCCAACCACGGTTCGCTGTCAGACAGAGTTATGAGCCGCTATGGCAACACACCTTCGGGCATTGTTGAATCGGTGATGGAATTTCTGCGCATTTGTAAAAAAGTCGATTTCAAAAATATAATCGTCTCAATTAAGTCAAGCAATACACGTATTATGGTTTGCACCGTAAGGCTCCTGAACTACAAAATGAGACTCGAAGACATGAAATACCCGTTGCACCTCGGCGTTACCGAAGCCGGCGAAGGAGAAGACGGGCGCATCAAATCAGCCGTAGGCATAGGCACTCTGCTTGCCGATGGAATTGGCGACACCATACGCTTTTCGCTAACCGAGAAACCAATAAATGAAATTCCGGTAGCAATGAAACTGGTAAACCATTTAAAAAGCTACCAGGACCACGAACCAATAACCGCCCCCATGATTGCACAACACAATCCGTTTGAATACGAACGGCGTTCAACCCGCCCAGTACTCAACATGGGAGGAAACGAACTACCCGTAGTTGTAGCCGATATGGGCGACAGAACCCTGCAGGAACTTCTCCCCATACGCGGAAAACTAATTCCCGACTACTTCCTGTCAGGCAACAAAATACTCGACATTAAAGGCGAAGAATACCCGATAATAAACCTCGAAGAATACCTTTTTGAAAGCATACGCTGGGGAAGGCTAAAATTTATACGCACCAATAAAATGGAATTCGACCGTTTTATGAATAGCCACCCCGAAATTATAACAAAACTGAAACAAACAAGAAAAACAGTTCTTATACTCGAAAGCTTCAACAAAAACCCACTTGCCGAACTCAGAGCATTCTTCATGAGCCTCGAAACCCACATCTGGAAAGTGCCGGTTATTCTGTACCGCAGCTACGAAGAAGAAAAAATCGAAAACCTTCAGATAAAAGCAGCCACCGACCTCGGAGGGCTGTTTATCGACGGCTACGGAGACGGAATATGCATCTCAAACGACAGCAACAACATAACCTTCACCGAACTGAAAGACCTCAGTTTTAGCATTCTGCAGGCCAGCCGCATGAGAGTTTCTAAAACCGAATTCATATCATGTCCGGGGTGCGGGCGCACACTTTTCGACCTTCACGACACAACACTTAAAATAAAAGAACACTTCAAACACCTAAACGAACTTAAAATAGGAATAATGGGGTGCGTAGTAAACGGCCCCGGCGAAATGGGCGATGTCGATTACGGCTTTGTCGGCGCCGGAAACAATAATGTAACCCTCTACAAAGGACTAAAACCAGTGAAAAAATTTATCCCCTACGAAAGAGCAGTAGAAGAACTGGAATACTTAATCCGCGAAAACAACGACTGGAAAGACCCCGTAGATTAACAGACAACCATACACAACCATACACACACACCTCTCTAAAATTTTTTATATACCGACAAACAGTTTCGTTCTGGCGCCGCAAATACAGAACAATCTTTATGAAACCCCGAACAATTCTTCCGGAATATTTCACACACCTGCCAATTTCCAAAAACAGCGTGCGTAATTTAGGTAATAAGTTTTTTAAATTACGTACGCTGTTTTGGAAATTAAAAAACACACTCCCGAAGTTCAAAAACTCATCCCCGAAATTCAAAAACTCGTCCCCGAATATCCAAAACATGTTCCCGAAATTCAAAAACTCGTCCCCGAATATCCAAAACATGTTTTTGAAAACCCTCGACACACTCCCGAAAAAAAAAACATTACGTTTGAAGTTCCTGCGCATCGTCCCCGAAGTTCAAAAACACACTCCCGAAATTCAAAAACTCGTCCCCGAATATCCAAAACATGT
>JAITWJ010000100.1 GCA_031285325.1 Bacteroidales bacterium | reverse complement strand
GCGGATAATGTGTTCGTAATAATTTCGTTGCCATAATTTTACCGGCAAATCAATTTGTTTTGTTGTTTGATATTTGAAATACGCAATCATATTACCCAATGCCGGCACGTAGGGGCGGGGTTCGCCCGCCCTGTTATTATCCGTGTCCGAATCATTTATTTCAGGGCGGGCAGACCCCGCCCCTACGATTTGCAATATTCCATGGAAATGATTGGGCATTATTTGAAATATATCCAAAACAACGTTGTTGAAACGTTCCGGTAATTTTATCCATTCGTTTTCTACAATCCGCCCGGTTTCGTTCAAACGCATTTCGCCGGCCGTGATTTCACCAAACAGACATGTGCGGTTTTGTGTGCAAACGGTTACAAAATACAGACCTTCCTGCGAATAATCGTATCTGTGCAACCGGATGGAACGGCGGTGGTGCAGGTTGGGGTTGTATTTATTCATTATGTTGTAATTTAAGGGCATAAAGACATACAAAAAATGCACAATTACAACTCATCAAGCGGGCTTTTTATTTTCCGCAGGTTTTTCTGCGCCACTTTTGCATACAGCATGGTTGTTTTCACATCGTTATGCCCCAGCAGCTGTTGTATGTAACCTATATCGGTTCCTTTTTCAAGCAAATGGGTGGCGAAACTGTGCCGCAGCCCGTGTATGCCTACCGCTTTGTTTATTCCTGCTTTTTTCATTGCCTGGCGGAATACGTTCTGCGCGCTCCGGATGCTGTATTTTCCGCCATTCTGCCCTTCAAAAAGGTATTTCTTAGGGCGATATGCGCGGTAATAGTTCCGCAGGTCTTCGAGTATGCTTTCCGGAAGGTTTACGTAGCGGTCTTTTTTGCCTTTTGCCCGCGCAATGAGTACTTGCATGTTGCCGCTGTCGATATCGGTAATTTTAAGGTTTACTATTTCCGATACCCGCAGCCCCATTCCGTAGCATAGTTTGAGCAGCAGTGCGTGTTTTTTGTTATCTACGGCGGAAAACATTTTTTTGACGTCGCGCCGGCTTATATGTTTCGGCAGCAGTTGCGGTGTTTTGGGGCGCGGAATTTCTACGAACATTTTTTCGCGCCCGAGCACTTGTTCAAAATAAAATTTTACGGCGTTAATGCGACTCTGCATGTGTGCTTCGCTCATATTTAAATTTTCTGTGCAGTACAGGAAATAATCTTTAAGGCGTTCGGGCGTGAGGCTGTTTACCGGGTGTGTGTTTAACAGGTAGAGCAATTGCGTAAATTCGCAGCAGTATGTGCGCCGTGTGTGCCGGCTGTAACTTTTCAGCAGTAATTTTTCTCTGAGTGCGTCGAGCGCCGGACGGTTTACCTCTGCAACGGCTATACTTGTACTTTTTTCCTGTTCTTTCATGTGTTTAAATTGTATAACTATAATTCGCCGGGCGGGTTTTTGTGTTTTCGAACGGTTTTATGTTGGTGGCCTTGTTTGTTTTACTGATTTTGACAGGATTGTGGTTTGGGGTTTTAGATTTCTTCTTCTTCTTCTTCGGTTTTGCGGCCTCCTCCGCGTACGTCGTGTATTCGGCGTGCTGCGAAGTATATTCTGATAAATTCTTCGTCTTTAATGAATGCTTCTACTTGTTTGTCCATCAGGTCGAGTTCCATCCGGAGTGTGTTAAAAAGCAGTTCGAGCTGTTCGGTGTTTCCGATGTGTTCGCTTTGCACTGCATCGCGGTATGCGTTTGTTTCTTCGGTGGCCATAATTGCGGTTCTGAGTATGTCGATGTCGGTTTGGGTTATCTGGAACGGTTCGAGCGAGGGCAGCAGTTCTCCGGTGCGGCGCTGCACGGTTTTTGCCAGCCCGAGGAGTTTGTTGAGCGCCATTGTGCTGAGTGTTGAGCGGGAGAAGTTTACGAGCGCCGCCAGCACGTCGTTTTTTGTTCGCTGTGCATATACATCGAGGCGGATGCTGACGCTGTACAGCCAGTTTTCGAGGGTTGTGCGCATGCGTTCTTTGTTGGCTGTGTAGCCCGGGGTTTCGTTGCTTTGCTGTTTGACGACTTCTTCGCCTATTTGATTGCACAGATTGCCGATGTTTCTTACTCCTTCTTCCATAAGCGGCATGCCTTTCCATGTGTCGTTAATCTGAAAAACTGTGTGAACGCTTTTGGCCATGTTGAAATAATTACTTTGTCGTTTATTCATGATTGTTTTGTTTAAATGTTCCTAATAATTCATTATTCAAAAATCTACTGCAAAATACTTTTCTTTTTATGAATTACAAATTTCTTCTAAAATAATTTTCAAATAATGTACTGATTAGTTTCGGATGGTTGCCGGATAGGGTAAGATAACTACCGGACGGTTTCGGGCGGCTACCGGCTGGTTTCAAGCGATTTATGGGCGTTGTCAAATGGTTGCTGGGCGTTGTCAGACGGTTGCTGGACGTTGTCAGATGGTTGCTGGACGATGTCAGACGGCTACTGGGCGTTGTCAGACGGTTGCTGGGTGTTGTCAGATGGCTGCTGGGCGTTGTCAGACGGCTACTGGGCGTTGTCAGATGGCTGCTGGACGTTGTCAGACGGCTGCTGGGCGATGTCAGATGGCTGCTGGACGATGTCAGACGGCTACTGGGCGGTGTCAGATGGTTTTCTTATTCACCCAAATTATTATTTGTTCTTGCTGAATTTGAACATGCTTTTGAGTTCTGCTTTTTCAAGATAAAAAATAGTGTAAACGAAACCGGCAAGCAGTATTGTGTTAACCGGTATTTTGATATATGCTGCCTGGTTTGAGAATAATGACGACAGAATGTATATAACTGCGGCGGCGATGAAGTATGTTCCTATCCGTTTCAGGTTATATGGAATGGGATAGTATTTTTGTCCGTAAAAATATGATATAACCATCATCACAAGAAAGCAAACGAAACCTGCAATTGCCGAACCTGTGTATCCAAGAACCGGTATCAGCAAAAAATTCAATATAAGTGTTATAATTGCCCCCGTAACTGCAATGTAGGCTCCGTAGCGGGTTTTGTCGGTGAGCTTATACCATAGCGAAAGGGCGAAATATATTCCGAAAAACAGGTTTGCCATTAACACAAGAGGCACAACTTTGAGCCCTTCGTGGTATTGTTCATCAATAATAATCTTTACGAAGTCGATATATAATATCATTCCGAGAAAAATTAGCAGCCCTGCAATAACGAAGTACTTCATTACGGTTGCATATACCACCGAGTCGTCTTTTGTGTTTGCGCGGGAGAAGAAAAACGGCTCAAATGCGTAACGGAATGCCTGAATGAACATGTTCATTATTACTGCTAACTTATAATTTGCTCCGTAAATGCCAACTTGGTGCATCGGGTTTTGCGCGTCTGGTATTAAGTAGGGCATTATTATTTTATCGATGTTCTGGTTTACCATTCCGGCCAGGCCGACAATCAGAATCGGGAAACCGTAGCTTAGCATTTGCCTGAGGAGTTTTATATCGAACCGGAAGTTTGCCTGGAATATTTCGGGAAATAACATTACCAGCGTTATAACTGACGTTAGCAGGTTAGAAATGAACACATATCCTACTCCGATTTCGGGCGAGTAAATGTGTTTTATTATTGATTCGGGGTTGTGCTCTATTAATCGCGGGCAAATTGTCAGGAAGAAGATGTTGAACCCTATATTGAAACTTATGTTTATAATTTTGATGAATGCAAACCTCAGGGGCTTGTTTTTTAAACGCAGGCGGGCGAACGGAATGTTTGAAAACACGTCTATTCCGAGTATTACTGCAAACCATACAATGTATTCGGGGTGGTTGGGGTACTGAATTGCGTTCGCAATTTCGTGCCGGAAAATACCGGCGAGCAAAACGAAAGTTACAGAGGTTATAAATAAGGAAATTATTGATGTTGAATATACTGTTTCTTTGTTTTCGCTCCGGCTGGCGTACCTGAAGTATGAAGTTTCCATTCCGTATGCGAGCAAAACCAGCAGAAATGCAACCATGGCATACAAATTTGTAACAACGCCGTATGTTTCGGGCGCAAAAATGAACGAATAGTAAGGCACGAGCCACCAGTTTAAAAACCGTCCTATTATGCTGCTCATCCCATATATTACAGTGTCTCCTGCAAGTTTCTTATATGTGCTCACGTTTGTAATATTTATTACAAAGATAAAATTCATTTGCAATGTATCAGACATTTTTTGCTGTTGTTTGCTTTTATATCTTATCTTTGATGTTGTTTAACCGATTTTACTTTTTATTATGAAGAAGTCTTTTTATCCTTACGTGTTGGTTTGTTTCTTATTTGTAACGTTTTTTTCTTGCTCGAACACATCGCGGCAGTCGCGGCAACCTGTAAGCGCTGTTACTTTGCAGCCGTTGAAGAAAAATTATGTTTTTGGTGAAATAGTTACAGTCGATGTATCTACAACGGTAAAAAACGGCGAAATAAAGAACGTAAGTGTTTACTACGGGGACAAATTAATTAAAGAATCGGGCGAATTAAACTTCTCGGCAGATGTAACTTTTAACATGCTCGGAAATAATTATCTTAAAGTGGTTGCCACAAAAACCGACGGGGTTGAAAATATTCGCAGTTTTCCGGTCTTAACGGTTTCGGATGTAGTTCCGAAACAGTACTCTTACAGTGTGATTAACAATTATCCGCACTTGAAGACTTCATACACGCAGGGACTTGAATATTACAATAACTTTTTCTACGAAGGGACGGGCGAATACGGCAAATCTATGCTCTTGAAAGTAAATCCGTCCACCGGAAAGGCTATTCAGGAATACAGTTTGAACAATACTTATTTCGGAGAAGGTATTACTATTCTGAACGATAAGATATATCAAATCACATATAAAGAACAAACGGGCTTTGTTTACAATATCGATAACTTTGCACTTATCGACAGCTTTCGTTTCGCCTCGAAAGAAGGATGGGGGCTTACCAACGATGGAACAAACCTTATAATGAGCGACGGAACCAACGTTTTAACGTGGATAGACCCCGATAATTTCTCGGTTATTAAGAGCGTGCAGGTATCAAACAACACCGAACCGGTTTATAACATTAACGAACTGGAATATATTGACGGAAAGATACTCGCAAATATCTACACCACCGAACTTATTGTTGAAATTGACGCAGAAACCGGTAAAGTTTTGTCTGAAATTAATTTAAACGGAATCTTAAACATGTATAAAAGTTCATCGGAAAGCGTAGATTACATGAACGGAATAGCATACGACAAATTAAATAAACGGCTCTTCGTTACCGGAAAGTGGTGGCCTAAACTGTTTGAGATAAAACTTAACGAGTTAGAATAAAGTTGACAGGCCGCCGTATTTAATTCTTCCCAAATGTTTATATGATAAATCTGTAACTTCTCTGCCGCGCGGAGTGCGTTTAATAAACCCTTCTTTAATTAAAAAAGGTTCATATACTTCTTCTATTGTACCGGCATCTTCGCCTACCGCAGTTGCAATTGTTGAAATTCCTACAGGCCCGCCTTTAAATTTATCTATTATAACCGAAAGAATACGGTTATCCATTTCATCTAAGCCATACTCATCTATATTCAGGGCATCTAAGGCATGTTTTGTAATTTCTATATCAATTTTACCTGAACCTTTTACCTGTGCAAAATCACGCACGCGGCGCAATAATGAATTTACAATACGCGGCGTGCCACGACTCCTGAAAGCTATTTCTTTAGCGGCATCATCTGAAATCTTAACATCAATAATTCTTGCCGAACGTTTTACAATTCCTGTTAATACATGTGCATCATAATATTCAAGATGCATATTAATACCAAAACGTGCCCGTAACGGCGAAGTAAGTAAACCTGAACGTGTTGTTGCTCCAATTAAAGTAAAATGATTTAATTCAATTTGAATAGAACGTGCACTCGGGCCTTTATCGAGCATAATATCTATTCTGAAATCTTCCATTGAGGAATATAAATATTCTTCAACGATGGGCGACAAACGATGAATTTCATCAATAAAAAGAACGTCTTTAGTATCAAGATTTGTAAGTATTCCTGCCAAATCGCCTATTTTATCCAACACCGGGCCCGAAGTTATTTTAATACCTACACCAAGTTCGTTTGCAATAATATTTGATAAAGTTGTTTTTCCTAAACCGGGCGGGCCATGTAATAAAACATGATCAAGTGATTCGCCTCTCAATTTTGCTGCCTTTACAAATATTTCAAGATTTTCGACAACTTGTTTTTGTCCATCAAAATCGCAAAACTGCAATGGGCGTAATCTCTTATCTAATTCATTTTCTTTATCAAAAGAAGATTCTTCTTTCCTTATGTCAATTAGTTCATTCATTTAATGAATAATAACTTACTTAAATGTTCACTATTTTCGAATAGTTGACAAATGAAATATTATTTATATTATTATATTAAAACAAATGTAATTAAATATACTGTTTTATATAGGCTGTTAGTATTGTTAATTATATACTTTTAAATTTATTTTTACATGAATCTAACAAACTTTTATATTACTTTTAAACAATTCTTTTATATTTAACTCGTTATAATTTAATAATATAATTTATTTTTTAACAGTTGTTAATTTATATTCCTTTGTATTATTATAAAAAATGAACATATTAATATGTTGTGGAAAATAACATATTAATATTTAACTAATGTGTTTAACAAAATAAATAATTACAGT
>JAITWJ010000091.1 GCA_031285325.1 Bacteroidales bacterium | reverse complement strand
TTATTCCTGTTTAATTAAATTTCCTATAAATGTATGTAAAACCATTTTAAACTTCAAAGAAAAATAATGAAAAATTATGCCTGAACTGTAATTTGTTTGTTTCCCTGCATTCAAAACGGTTTCTAAACCTGTCTTTAATTTGTTTTTTCTTAAATAAAAACTACTTTTGCGGCATCATAAATAAAAGACATAATTATATGTTAGAATCTTCACACGAATTGGTAGATTTACCATTATGGTCGTTAATTCCGTTTGTTTTGATGTTGCTCATGATAGCAATTGCACCGTTGTTTATGAATCATTGGTGGGAAAAAAACAAAAATAAATTGATTGTTTCTTTGGTTTTGGGAATACCAACGGCAATATATTTAATTGCTGTCGGGTTAACGCATAATCTGACGCATCAATTGTTGTTTGATTATGTTCCGTTTATAGTTTTGCTGGGGGCGCTGTTTACAGTAACAGGCGGAATATATTTGAAAGGCGACATAGCCGCAAAGCCTTTGGTAAATACATTGTTTTTGGGGATAGGAGGAATTTTAGCATCGTTTATGGGAACAACAGGAGCGGCAATGTTGTTGATTCGCCCGGTTATTAATACCAATCAGCAGCGAAAACACAAAGTTCATACAATATTATTCCTTATAGCTATTGTTGCAAACTGTGGCGGGCTTTTAACTCCGCTTGGCGACCCGCCGTTATTTTTGCTGTATTTAAGAGGCGTAGAATTTACATGGTTCTTTAATTTATTACCGGCATGGGCATTGGCCAACGGGCTGTTACTGCTGATATATTTTGTTTGGGACAGTTACCTGTATAAAAAGGAACCCGCAGAACATATATTAAAAGACAAGGCAGAAACGGTACCGCTCAAGATTATCGGCACTTCAAATTTTATATGGTTGGCAGGAATAATTGCAGCTGTTGCATTTATAACATCGAAAACGTTTTTTACTGCGCAGGAAGACATTGAACATTACAGCAATACATTTAAACTGATACAGGCCGGGGTTTTAATTATTATGGCAGTGTTGTCGTTGTTGTTTACGAAAAAGGTTATTCGCGAATCGAATAAATTTTCGTGGGCGCCAATTACCGAGGTAGCATTTTTATTTCTGGGTATTTTTGTAACTATGGTGCCCGCATTGTTATACCTGTCGGCAAATGCAAAGTCTTTCGGACTGAACGAACCGTGGCATTTCTATTATGCCACCGGAGTTTTATCTTCATTTTTAGATAATGCGCCAACTGCAATTTCATTTTACGAATTGGCAACAGGAACTTTTGAGAATGTTGTTGACGGCGTAGCAGGCATTCCGGCTGTAATTATGAAATGTATATCTTTAGGAGCTGTTTTCTTTGGCGCAATGACTTACATTGGAAACGGGCCAAACTTTATGGTAAAAGCAATTGCCGAGGAAAATAAAATTTCGATGCCGAGTTTTTTCGGTTATATTATTAAGTTCTCATTAATTGTTTTACTGCCTGTTTATATAATAATAATGATAGTTTTCATATAAGGAGAACCACTTGCAATATCGGATAAAAACACTGCCGTAACCAAGTGTTTTTGTGTAATAAGGCATGTAATTAGTTATGTACTGGCCGGCTGCCGATACTTTAATCAAATATTTTCAAGTAGAAACTTTATGTTTCAATCAAGTCTTGGTATTCTTTGGCCGATAGCAGTTCGTCAATCTGAGATTCATCGGACATATCAATCTTAATCATCCAGCCTTTGCCGTACGGGTCGTTGTTTACCAGTTCAGGCTCATCGATAAGGGCAGTATTTACTTCGATTACCTGTCCTGCCAACGGCATAAACAAATCTGATACAGTTTTAACTGCTTCTACTGTTCCGAAAGTTTCTCCTTTTTCAAGTTCTTCATTTTCGGTTTCAATCTCAACAAAAACAATATCGCCTAATTCGCATTGGGCAAAATCGGTTATGCCAACAACAGCAATCCCATTTTCCACACGCAACCATTCGTGGTCTTGCGTATATCTTAAATCAGCTGGTATTTCCATGTGTATAATTTTTTCTGCTAAATTAATAAATTTTATAGACACTCCAGATTATAATTCAGGTGAAACCGAAACTAAATCTGGACTTCAAGGCCTGATTTGTATGAATCTCTTACTTTTTTTATGGTAGTGCATTTGGTGTAGGCGTCGTGGCAGTATATAACAGCCTGATGTTCTTTTTCCGCTTCTGTTAGAAGGAGAATTTTTTCGTGATAAGATGTTACGGGATAATTGTCGTAGGCCGAAATCCATTTCGGTGAAACAGAGGCAGCCAAAGGAATAACATCTCCGGCAAAAACGAATGTTCTTTCTTTTGTACCTATGTAAGGTACGATTTGCCCGAGCGTATGCCCATTATATAGTTTCAGTGAAACGCCTTCGCATAGCGTACAGTTATGCTTTACTAAATGCAGTAATCCTTTTGCTTTTACGGGCAATATATTCTCGTCAAAAAAAGAATCTTTCTCAAGAGGATTTGGCGAAAGAAAGTTTTCCCATTGCTGTTCGCTTATCCAGTGGCGGGCGTTGGGGAAAGCTACGTCAAGCTGTTCGCATTCCTGTTTATGAAGGGTGAGATATCCGCAATGGTCGAAATGCAAGTGTGTAAGAATTACATCGCTTACCTGTTCGGGCATTATGTTGCGCTTAAATAATTCGTAGTGCAGGTCGGTAAGATTAAAGAAACGGTAGTAACTTAACTGTTTCAGATGTTTGTTGCCTGCACCGGTATCTACCAAAATAACACGTTCTCCGGTTCTTATCAGCAATGTAGTCATAGACAATATGCAACTGTTTTGTTTGTTGCTGGGGTAGTGGCGGCTCCAAACTTTTTTCGGTACAGCGCCGAACATAGCGCCGCCATCAGCATAAAAAAACCCGGTATGTATTAATTCTATCTGCATTACCAACTCTTATTATTAATTTTTACGGGTTCTCAATTAACTCCAGTAGGCAATCCAAATTTAAATCAGGTTCTGTTATATGGTATTTTGCCTGCCTGTAAAATTCATCGCGTTTTTTGAGTGTTTCGTTTATAAAAGCAACAAGTTCGTTTTGAGATTTACCTTTAATGAGTGGCCTCTCTGTTTTAGATTTCAGCAGCCGGCCAGCCAGAATTTCCGGCTTTATATTCATATAAATGGTTTTACCCGTTTTGTTCATTAATTCCATATTATTAAAGAAACAGGGAGCGCCGCCTCCTGTGGCAATTATTACATTGGTAAATTCTGAGAGTTCTGCCAGGGCTTTTTGTTCTTTTTTTCTAAATTCAACTTCTCCTTCTTCAGCAAATATTTGCGGAATTGTTTTATGGTTTCGTTCTTCAATATAGTGATCCATATCAATGAACTTTAGACTGGCGTATTGCGATAGCCTTCGTCCCAGTGTTGATTTACCGCAACCCATGTATCCAATCAAATATATTCTCATGTTGTTTACGTTTCAAAATATGTATTGGTAAAGCTGTATTTTTCTTCTGATTTGCCAAACGGCGGTTAAAATAAGGTCATCTGGTTCAGGTTTTCGTCTTCTTTGGTTGTTCTTTCTATTTCAAAAGGAATATGATCAGAATCTAAAATTTCTTCTTTTTGTATGTTAAGTTCAGGCTTGTCGTATTCGTCTTTCATTACAGGTTCCAGTTCTTTTATGTTGCCTACCTCGTGATTTGACAGCCTTTTACCTTTTGCTTTCCATGATTTAACTCCTATAAATTTGGCCACTTCAATTATTTCGTTTTCGCGTTCGGAATTTTTCCCTGTAAATTCGAGTTCAAACCTTGGATAGCGCATCCATGTTATACTTACCAGTTTGTTGTCTGGGTTTTCGCCAATGAATCGTATCAGTTTTCCTTCGTTTTCTTCAATTTCAAACCGTTTAACATAATAGTATTGAGCCTCTGTATCTAAGTAAATTACTGAAATTACGTTTCCTGAATTATATTTGCCAATATACAGGATATCTGATTCGAAATGGTTGCCCAAATCGTAGTTGTATAACTGATATTCACCTTTTTTGTAAAAAACCAATATTTTATCGTCGCCCGAAAACTCACCAAGGTATCGGCCGCGTTTATCGGCGTTTAGCCGAAGCACGTCGTCGTCGAACCATATTTTTCTTCCTCCTAATGTTGACAGTCCTTTTTCCTTTAAACTTATTTTATGAACCTCATATTTTGTAAGAATATTTCCCATCGACTGGCGGCCTTTTATGCCTAATTCACCAAATGTGGTTTCAAACACCAATTTTTTGATTCTTGGTTTCGGTTTCAATATTATTTTCAGAGTTTCGGCTTCGCCGTTAGGATTGGCCGAGAAATATACAATCTTTGAACCTTTACTTCCCATAGTAATACTATATTCCTTGTCGCGCGTTATACCCGTAACAAAAAACCGTTTCATGTAGTGGAATCCGCTTTCGCCGTCTTTGTAAACTACATTGTAAATAGTTCGTGTGTCGTTCTTTTTAAAAACAGAAATATGCAGCGGGTTCTTCCCTATAAAAGCTTTTTCAGAAACTTTTGTTACCAAATATGACCCGTCGCGACGGAAAACGATAATGTCATCCATATCAGAACACTCACAAACATATTCAGCCTTTTTTAACCCGGTTCCCATAAAACCTTCTATTTCGTCTAAATACAACCTTTCGTTTTTTAATACAACTTTAGAGGCTTCAATATTTTCAAAATTCCTGATTTCAGTTTTCCGTTCATGCCCTTTTCCGTACTTGTCTTTTATATGGCTGAACCAGTGAATTGTGTAGAGTATAATATTTTCGATGTTATTTTCTACTTCGGCAATTTCGTCTTCAATGTTATGTAATACTTCGTCGGCTTTGTCTTTGTTAAATTTAAGTATTCTTGCCATTCTTATTTCCGTGAGTTTCAGTATGTCGTCGCGGGTAATTTCGCGTTTTAGTTTTGGTTTCCAAGGATCAAGCATTTTATTAATATAATCAATGGCTTGATCCATATTTTCTGAATCCTCAAATTTTTTATCCTTGTATATGCGTTCTTCTATGAATATTTTTTCGAGCGACGAAAAATGCCATTCTTCTTCCAGTTCATTTTTTCGTATTTCCAATTCCTGCTTTAACAGTTGGAGTGTGCTGTTTGTTGAGCGTTTTAAAATTTCTTTAACCCCGATAAACACGGGTTTGTCGTTTTCAATTATGCAGGAATTGGGCGATAGAGAAACTTCACAGTCAGTAAAAGCATATAACGCATCAATGGTTTTATCAGACGAAACGCCGGGTGTAAGGTGAATCAGGATTTCAACGTTTTCGGCTGTATTATCGTCAATTTTCCTAATCTTGATTTTGCCTTTTTCGTTGGCTTTAATTATGGTTTCAATTAACGATCCGGTTGTTTTGCCAAAAGGTAATTCGGTAATAACAAGAGTTTTGCTGTCGCGTTTTTCAATTTTTGCACGTACTTTTACTGTGCCGCCCCTAATTCCATCGTTGTATCGGCTGAAATCGGCAAGCCCACCGGTCTGAAAATCGGGATAAAGTTCAAAATCAATATTTTTCAGACAGGCAATTGAGGCATCTATCAGGTCGTTAAAATTATGAGAGAAAAGTTTAGAGGCCAAGCCAACAGCAATTCCGTCAACTCCCTGTGCAAGAAGGAGCGGAAATTTTACCGGCAGGGTTACCGGTTCTTTTTTACGTCCGTCATACGAAAGTTTCCATTCAGTAGTTTTTGGGTTAAAAAGTACCTCAAGGGCAAATTTAGACAAACGCGCCTCAATGTAACGCGGCGCCGCAGCACCGTCGCCGGTGTATATGTTGCCCCAGTTCCCTTGTGTGTCTATCAATAAATCTTTTTGTCCTAACTGAACGGTGGCATCGCCTATTGAGGCATCGCCATGCGGATGGTACTGCATGGTTTGTCCTATTATATTTGCAACCTTGTTGTAGCGCCCATCGTCCATTTCGCGCATGGCATGTAAAATGCGTCTTTGTACCGGTTTAAGCCCGTCGTTTATATATGGCACGGCGCGTTCAAGAATTACGTATGAAGCATAATCCAGGAACCAGTTTCGGTACATTCCCGACAAATATTTTATTTCTTCCACAACGTTATCGTCGTGTGCATCTTCCTGTTTCAGGTTTTTTTCTAAACTTTCGTTTTCAAACATATTGCCCACTTAAATGGCTTCGTTTTGGTGTTAATAAATTTATGCTACTTCATCTTTTTCAACATACAAGTTGTCGATGATAAAATTCTGACGTTCGGATGTGTTTTTACCCATGAAAAATTCGAGCATTTGCGAAACAGGTTCATGTTTTTTTAGCATCACCGGGTCGAGGCGCATGTCTTTTCCTATAAAATGTTTGAATTCATCCGGAGATATTTCGCCTAATCCCTTAAAGCGGGTAATTTCAGGCTTTCCGCGCAATGCATTTATCGATTTTATTTTTTCTTCTTCTGAATAGCAATAATATGTTTTCTGTTTGTTTCTAACTCTGAAAAGTGGTGTTTGAAGAATGTAAACGTGCCCTTTACGTATGAGTTCGGGAAAAAACTGAAGAAAGAAAGTTATAAGTAACAGTCGGATGTGCATTCCGTCAACATCGGCATCGGTGGCAATTATTACCTTGTTATAACGAAGGCCATCCATGTTTTCCTCAATATTAAGAGCGGCTTGCAGAAGGTTAAATTCTTCATTCTCGTAAACTATTTTTTTTGTAAGCCCGTAGGTATTGAGTGGTTTCCCTTTTAAACTGAACACGGCCTGGGTATTTACATCGCGCGACTTTGTAATAGAGCCGCTGGCCGAGTCGCCTTCGGTAATAAAAATGCTTGATTCTTCACTCCTGTCGTTACTGTCGTTAAAGTGAACACGGCAATCGCGCAGTTTTTTATTGTGAACGCTAACTTTCTTTGCCCTTTGTTTGGCTAACTTTTTAATTCCTGAAATAGATTTTCTTTCGCGTTCCGATTCAATAATTCTATGTAATAAAATTTCTGCAACGCCGGTGTTTTTGTGCAGGAAGTTATCGAGTTCTTTTTGTATAAAATTTGCAATATGAGTGCGTACCGAAGGGCCGTTTGGCCCAATATCTCTCGAGCCCAGTTTAGTTTTGGTTTGCGACTCGAACACTGGTTCTTCAACTTTTATGCTTATGGCTGCAACTATTGAAGCCCGCACGTCTGAGGGGTCAAAATCTTTTTTATAAAAATCGCGTATGGTTTTTACCAGTATTTCGCGAAATGCCTGTAAATGGGTGCCTCCTTGTGTGGTATGCTGTCCGTTTACAAACGAATAATAGTCTTCGCCATATTGGTTGCCGTGTGTAATGGCCACTTCAATATCATCACCTTTTAAGTGTATTATCGGATAAAGAGGTTCGTGGTCTATGTTTTCTTCCAACAAATCGCGCAGTCCGTTTTTAGAATAAAAGCGTTCGCCGTTGTATTCTATTGTTAATCCGGTATTCAGGAAGGTGTAGTTTTTAATCATATTAACCACATAGTCGCTCACGAAGTGATACTTCCTGAAAACGGCAGTGTCTGGTTCAAAAACCACCTCGGTGCCGTTGGGTTCTTTCAATTCCTGGTAATCAATTTCGTTCAAGATAATTCCCCTGCTGAAAAAAACTTCCTTGGCAATTCCGTCTCTTATGGCTTTTATTTTAAAAGATGATGATAATGCATTAACAGCCTTTATTCCGACTCCGTTTAGCCCTACTGATTTTTTAAAAACCTTGGAATCGTATTTTGCTCCTGTATTCATTTTACTGGCCACATCTACTAATTTCCCAAGCGGGATGCCACGGCCAAAATCGCGGACTGTAACTTTTCCCTGGTCAATTTTGATGTTTATTTTCTTTCCGAACCCCATCATAAATTCATCAATAGAATTATCCAGCGCCTCTTTCATCAAAACATAAATACCGTCATCAGGCGCCGAACCGTCGCCTAATTTACCAATGTACATTCCCGGGCGTTTCCGGATGTGTTCCTGCCAGTCAAGTGTTTTAATTGTCCCTTCGTCGTAATCTGGAGTCATTTCACCTCAGTTTCGAGCAAAAATAATTAAAATAATAGAGGTTTGATTTATTTGCCGGTGCAATAACTAACAAGTTAAAGTTGAAAAGTTATGACAGTTATTTATGTTACAGTAAATTTTAGCCTTTACAGCATTTTGCACCGCATTTCAAATTAAGAGAGTAAAGGCGTAGTATTAACATTACCGGTTATTATTACCTTAATTTGTATTTTTACATTGTAAAAACTGTTTTGTTAATCTGTTACACACCGCAGTCAAAAAAAACAGTATATCAAAAAACAAAAGGCATTGGAATAATTTTTAAGAAAATAAAATATATTGAATAAGAATTATTTTCAATTACATGTATTCAGCATCAGCAATGGCTGCGAAGACAGTAAAATCTACCTGCATTGCCCACTGCAGTACCTTCCCGCCCGCCAGCTTTCACCCGTCAGGGGTAAAAAATCAGCGCTTTTTCCCCGAATTTATTCCCCACAGTTCAGGTTTATTGAAAACAGTTTGCTATTATTGCAGTATTGGCAGTATTGCATGAACGCTTTTTATGCTGAATGCCGTAAACACAACCATATATGCTGAACTGTAACACCTTATCTGTGTCTATACTGCTGGCCTTCTGCCGCCGGCCGGTACTGTCAAAAACTGGCTGCATAACCGCACACCCTTATGGGAGCCTTTCCGGAGTTCCGGATACTATGTTTGACCCCTCGGTTATGCTTTCCGGAGTTCCGGACACCCTGCCCGAGCCCTCGGTTATACTTTCCGGAGTTCCGGACACCCTCGCCGACCCCTCGATTATACTTTCCGGAGTTCCGGATACCCTCGCCGACCCCTCGGTTATACTTTCCGGAGTTCCGGACGCCTGTTTACCCTGCCGTTTATTAACATTTATATACCATTCATCATGAAAATAAAAAAAAATACCTGCACAACCTCCACAACGACGAACATTTCCAGTTTTACACCGAGTTCCGCGACCTGATACTGAACGGCATTAATAATTGACAATTAATAAACCGATGTATAAAATTATTTTAATTCAATAAACGCATAAAGTGGATTTTTCAAAAATACCGTCGCCAGCATTCGTACTCGATGAGGAGTTGCTCCGCCATAACCTGGAATTGATAAACCGGATTCGGAACGAAGGAGAAATAGAAATTATCATGGCATTTAAAGGCTTTGCCATGTGGAGTACTTTCCCGCTTGTAAGGCAATATTTAAGCGGTGCGGCAGCCAGCTCGCTTTTCGAAGCACGGCTTTGTGCAGAAGAGATGAAAACCCGTGCACATGTTTATGCACCTGTTTATTTTGAAAACGAATTTGATGAATTAAAATCATATTCAAGTCATATTGTTTTCAATTCATTTAACCAGTTTCATAAATTTTACCCTGAAACAAAAAAGGCCGGCCATCATATTTCATGTGGAATTAGAGTTAATCCTGAATATTCTGATGTGTCAACAGATCTTTATAATCCAAGCCTTGCAGGATCTCGTTTGGGAGTGGGAATAGAGGAGTTTCCCGAAGAACTTCCCGAAGGCATTGAAGGCATTCATTTTCATGTACTGTGCGAGTCGGACTCATACAGTCTTGAAAACGTTTTAAAAAGCTTAGAAGCCAGGTTCGGCAAATATTTACACTGTGTAAAATGGGTAAATATGGGCGGAGGCCATCTTATAACCCGCAGAGGCTACAACCACAATCATTTGATTAAACTGCTCCGTGATTTTAAAAATAAATACAGCGTAGATGTAATTCTTGAGCCGGGAAGCGCCGTTGCATGGGAAACCGGTGTGCTGGTTTCTAAAGTACTTGATTTGGTAGAAAACAAAGGTATAAAAACTGCAATCCTCGATGTTTCGTTTACAGCCCACATGCCCGACACACTCGAGATGCCTTACAGGCCAAAAATAATCGGGGCAAAAGAACCTGACAAAAACAGCAAATATCTATACCGTATCGGTGGAATTAGCTGTTTAGCCGGCGATTTTCTTGAATCCTACGACTTTGGCCATGAACTACAAATCGGCGAACAGGTTATTTTTATGGACATGATTCATTATACAATGGTGAAAACAACTATGTTTAATGGGGTAAATCATCCGGCAATAGCCATTTGGACAGAGGATAAACAGTTAAAAATAATTAGACAGTTCGGATACGATGATTTTAAAAATCGATTGTCTTGACTTTTATATAAAAACTGCAAAATGCCATCTTCCTCTGTTTTGCTCAGCACGGCTTATTTCGCGCCCATCCCATTTTATGCATTGACTATAAAGTCGGTTAATATTTACATTGAGCAGTTCGAAAACTACACAAAACAAACTTTCCGTAATCGTTGCGAGATACTGGGCGCAAACGGCATTATTTCTCTTATTGTTCCGGTTGTAAAAAGCCGTAAACCGAAAATACTCATCAAAGATCTGAGAATTTCGTACGATGTTGATTGGCAGCGAAACCACTGGCGTACTATATTTTCGGCATATGGCTCATCGCCATATTTAGATTATTTTAAAGATGATATTTTTCCTCTTTTTGAAGTTAAAGAAAAATTTTTACTTGACTATAACCTTAAAATTCATGATACAATTTGTGAATTACTTGAGATTGAAAATAATACTATTTTGACGAGTGATTTTGAAAAAAATTCTGAAGATTTTGAAAATTTCAGAGAAGTAATTTCTCCCAAAAACAAATTGATTAACCACCAGTTTCAAAACGAAAAATACACACAGGTTTTTTCTGAAAAAACAGGTTTTATTCCGAATCTCAGTATTCTTGATTTGCTTTTCAATGAGGGACCTAACAGTTTTAGTATTATGGCAAATTGTATTGTTAATGTAAAAAAACCTGTTAAATAAATTTTTGATAAACAATTAATTAACATAATGCATTGAAATAAATTATACAAAACATTTGGATCGGTAAAAATTTCTTCCTATGTTTACTGAATATAAATATGATTACTTAAAGAGAAACAATATTTCCGCATTGATTAATCAGTTGGTAAACTCAACAAAAATTTCAAACTGAGATTGCTCTTTATGGTCGTTAAAACAGGCCTTGTAGTCTCTTTTTTAGAGATGAGCCTTTTATGGGTCGATGGAAGTTTGATCGGTCGGGCACTCAAATCCTGTAAATCGGGGGTTTTACACAAATGAAGTCAATGCGGTTTTTTTTTATCCCAATCATTACATTGTATTTTCTTCCATTGTATTCGGGATCTGTTTTGAATCATTATGTGTTTAATATCAGATAATTGATTTTGTATTTCCGTATCTTTATTGTTATAAATACATAAGTTATGATCGATTACATAAACAGGCTGCCGCTTGTAAATATAAAACAGAGTAGGTAGAGGTAATATTACAAATTACATTTTGCCAAATCATGTTCACAATAAATTCAAAACAAATTATAAAATTTGCAAATGATTATTTTCTTTTTTTAGAATCTTTTTTTATTATATTCGCAACACATTTAAAATAAGTTTAACCGCAAAAAATTTAGCAAATGTATTGGACTCTTGAACTGGCGTCAAAATTAGAGGATGCTCCGTGGCCGGCGACAAAAGACGAATTAATTGATTATGCTATTCGTTCCGGTGCTCCGCTTGAAGTTATTGAAAATCTTCAAGAGATTGAAGATGAAGGCGATATGTATGAAAGTATTGAAGATATCTGGCCAGACTATCCAAGTAAGGATGATTTCTTTTTTGATGAAGATGAATATTGATTGAAGTAATCAGAAATTCAGAATAACATCTTATTTTATATACATTCATAACGATTTCTGTTTAAGAATCGTACCGATTTAATTTGTCGTATGAGAAACAGAAGAGAATGAATTAGGATAATTTAAGAAGTGTTGGTATTCGTGTTTTTTTGTTGTTAGTTGTTTTATGTGAGAATGGTTGATGTTAATTCGTAGAAAGCCTATCTCCCTATAGGGAAAATCGTAACAGTTGAACTGTCATAAGTTTTTGATTTACTTTTTTATTTTTTAAATTTATTTTCACCATTAGAATCCCTTAATATTAGATATGGATTATAAAGGGAAAAAGGTTGCTTTTTGTACATTGGGATGTAAAATCAATTTCGCTGAAACTTCAACAATAGCTGGAAGTTTTACCGAAGTGGGTTTCGAAAGAGTTGATTTTAAGGAAAAAGCAGATGTATATGTAATTAATACTTGTTCTGTAACCAACCAGGGCGACAAAGAAAGCCGTAATATTATCCGCAGGGCAATAAAAAATAATCCTGAAGCTATGGTAATTGTGGTTGGTTGTTATTCTCAATTAAAACCTAACGAAATAGGACATATTGAAGGTGTTGATCTTGTTTTGGGCACTCAGGAAAAATTTAATATTCTGTCATATATTGGAAAAATTGAGAAAAAAGATACAGCCGAAATAAAGACCACTCATTTGGCAAATATAAAAGATTACCACAAGGCATTTTCGTGGGGTGATCGTACCCGTAGTTTTCTTAAAATACAGGATGGTTGCGATTATTACTGTACTTTTTGCACAATCCCATTTGCTCGAGGCCGAAGCCGGAACGACACAATTGAAAATACGGTTTCGGAAGCGCGGAAAGCCATCCAAAAAGGTTTCCGTGAAATAATTCTTACCGGCGTTAATATTGGTGATTATGGCAAATCTACAAATGAAAATTTTATTGATTTGCTTAAAATACTTGAAAATGTAGAGGGACTGCAACGCCTGCGTCTTGGTTCCATAGAACCCAATCTTGTTAAAGATGATATAATTAAACTGGTTGCCGATTCAAAAGTAATAATGCCTCATTTTCATATTCCGTTGCAATCCGGATCAGACGAAGTTCTTTCACTCATGAAACGGAAATATTCTACCGGTTTATTTGCCAAACGCGTTCAGTATATTCGTGAAATTATACCGCACGCGTTTATTGGTGTTGATGTAATTTCAGGAACAAACGGTGAAACAGAGGAATTTTTCCGGAAATCATACGATTTTATAAACAACCTTGAAATTTCTCAACTGCATGCTTTTACCTATTCTGAAAGAAGTGGGACACAGGCGCTGAAAATTCCGTTAAAAGTTGATATGGAGGACAGAAAACGCCGTACACAAATGTACATTAACCTTTCAGAAAAAAAACTGAATGCCTTTTACGAAAAATATCTGAATACAGAACAAATTGTTCTTTTCGAGGACCAGAAGAATAAAGAAGGAAACATGTCCGGTTTCACTGAAAATTATATAAAAGTAGAAATCCCGTACTGTAAAGCTTTTATCAACCAGTTAATAAAAGTGAAGTTAAGATCAATTCAACCTAATGGCAATGTATCGGCCGAAATTACGGATTAATTTTTGGCTTATGCACCACTTATTTCAACAAATCTTAAATAAAAAACACTGAGAAACTGTTTTGAATTTCAAGAAACAGGGAAAAACAATTGATAATTGACAATGGACAGTTGACAGTTAATATTAAGAGGGAGGATGCCTGTCGTTGCGAGGGCAACGCCCGAAGCAATCCAAAGCAACACGGTAACGCTGTATTGCTTCCCGCTTTGTTCCTCGCGGTTCATTGCAATGACGGCACGGGCAAAAGGCGTCATTCGCTCCCGCCCCAAGTCGGGCAGGCACCAAATAGCGCGATTTGACTCCGCCCCAGCTTGGGCTTATACCGGATGGCGCCGTTCGGTATAATAATAAAAATATATTGTACCAAATCACATCATTCGGTATAATCCTGAAAAAATATTATATCAAATCGATCCATTCAGTATAATAATAAAAAAATATTGTACCGAATGACGCTGTTCGGTACAATAAACTGCCTTTGCAGGCATGGAACAGACGAAATATACCCAAATTTAGCCTGCGGGAATGTTCAAGGCAACCGTTGGGCGCACCGTGAAGCACGATTTGCGACTTGCATAGCCCGTGTAACGGCCAAACGGCGGACATGCATTTCGTCATATAATTGCTATGGATTGTTTCCTGCTTCGCAAGCTTGCAGTTCGCAATTACGAAACGGGCAATTACGCCAACGAGGGCGAAATTGCTTTCGCAGAGTTGAGAAACCACCGCGAAGTATTTCAAGGAAGAGTTCAAAAAAAACTTATCAATTCAAAATAGTTTCTAAACACTTATACGTATATTTACGATGAACTAAAATTATGCTAACACGCCGTAATTTCTTAGCTTATTGAACTCCATTCAAAATCGGCTTGTTTTGTTCTCATAATATTTTTAAGCAGTATATTATTTTCATCAGTTAAGAGTTTTGGGTCTTTTTCAAGAATTGCGGCGGCTTCATCTCGTGCCAATTGTAATATTTTGCCGTCTTTGGCAAGGTTTGCAATTTTCAGGTCGAATCCGATACCGCTTTGTTGGGTACCGTCAATTTCACCCGGCCCGCGAAGTTTCATATCCATCTCTGCAATTTCAAAGCCATCGTTTGTGCGTACCATTGTTTCGAGGCGTTTACGGCTTTCGTTACTCAGTTTGTACGATGACATTAGAATACAGTACGACTGCTCTGCGCCACGGCCAACTCTACCACGCAGTTGGTGTAATTGCGACAGGCCAAAACGCTCGGCACTTTCAATTACCATTACCGAGGCATTGGGTACATCAACTCCAACCTCAATTACAGTTGTGGCCACCATGATTTTGGTTTTGCCTGTTTTAAAATTATGCATCATTTTCTCTTTCAGATTGGGTTTCATTCTTCCATGTACCATACTCACTTCAATATTCGGGAATAATTCTTTTGTATGTATGTAACCATCTTCGAGGTTTTTCAAATCCATTTTTTCAGATTCTGAAATAAGCGGATAAACAATGTAAACTTGTGTCCCGTTTTCGAGTTGTTTATGTAAAAAATTTAATACTTGGTTTCTTTTATTTTCAAAAAAATGCCAGGTTTGCACTGGTTTTCTTCCAGGCGGAAGTTCGTCTATTACTGAGATATTGAGGTCGCCATAAACAGTCATGGCGAGAGTGCGCGGAATTGGGGTTGCTGTCATTATTAAAATATGAGGCGGAATAAAATCGTTTTTCTGCCATAATTTTGCCCGTTGCGCCACACCAAAACGGTGTTGTTCATCTATAACCACTAGACCAAGGTTTTTAAAAATAACTGTATCCTCAATCAAGGCATGAGTACCAATTAAAATCTGCGTTTTCCCATATTCAAGATTTTTGTGTATAATTTTTCGCTCACTTGCTTTAGTTGAACCGGTAAGAAGCCCTATTTCAATGTTCATACCCTGTAAGAACTTGGATATTGATTGAAAATGTTGTTGTGCTAAGATTTCGGTTGGAGCCATAAAACAACTTTGAAATCCATTGTCGATAGCCAGGAGCATAGTCATTAATGCAACCAGCGTTTTACCGCTGCCAACGTCGCCTTGTAAAAGGCGGTTCATTTGTATATTACAGTTTACATCACGGCGAATTTCCTTCATAACCCGTTTTTGAGCGTTGGTTAGTTCAAAAGGCAAAAAGTTATTGTAAAATGTATTAAAATTATATCCAACGTGTTCAAATTTATATCCTTTGAACTTATTTTCTCGTTTATGTTTAAGCGACAGAATTTTTAGTTGTACAATGAACAGTTCTTCAAATTTTAAACGGAATGAAGCATTTTTAAGATCGTTTGTATTTTCTAATTTATGAATGGTGAAGAGTGCATTTTCAAGTGAAACAAGTTTCAGTTTTTTAATAAGTGGTTCAGGAAGAGTTTCTTTTATCTTTCCTTTGGCTAAATTAATAAGTGTTAACTGCAGTTTGTTAATGGCTTTTGAGTTTAAAGATCTGCTTTTCATTTTTTCGGTAGTAATGTAATATCCTTGGAAAAGACCTACCGGTTTGAGCTTGTTTTCTTCTTCTGTTTCCATTTCGGGATGAACAATACTGATTCGTCCATTAAATTCACCCGGTTTGCCAAAAACAATGTATTCTTTGTTTAATCTGAGGTTTTTTTTTTGCCATTTTATTGAACGGAACCAAACCAGTTCAATATTTCCCGAATCATCACAAAAACATGCAGTAAGCCGTTCTTTATTGCCTTTGCCAATTGTTTCGAACGAACGTATAACACCTTTCATTTGAATATATGACATTTGGGCATGAATTTCTGATATTTTATAAAATTTAGTACGGTCAATATATTTGTAAGGGAAATAAAACAGCAAGTCGCCGAATGTTTTTATTTTCAGTTCGCTGTTCAAAATTTCAGCCTTTGCAGGGCCTACACCTGGAAGAAACTTTATATATTGGTCGAGAAATTCGGACATGAAACAAATATAATAAATCAAATTAATAGATGTCAGGTTTGAAGATAGTCAGAAGTAATAAAAAAGGGTTTCGTATTCATTCACCGTTTATTTATGAACTTGTAACAAATGTTTTGTATAAAGATCATAAAAATATTTATTTTAAAGAGACTGATGTTTTACAAACGGCAAAACAAATTCAGCTAAACTATTTATACCGGTTGTTACACTATTTTCATCCTGAAAAAGTTTTCTTTCATAAACCCTTAACTGCAGAAACAGAAAGAGAATTAAAGTACATGTTGGATTCTGATTTTTTTTATTCCGAAATTTCAAGTGATGGTTTGTATGACAATATTTTAACATTTCCTTTTGCCGTTTTAGATGAACTGATTTTTCACAGATTAACGCATTTCCCTGAAAACAATTCAGTTTGGTTTATAGAAAAAAACCTATACTCAGGTAACTCAATTTTTCAAAATTTGCCTAAATGTGAAAAGGGAAGAATAACCATTGAGCTTAAGTATTCGGGAATTATTATATTCAATAACAAATTTTACACGCAGGAATATTTAATAAGATGATAGTTTCCCCAGCTTAAACAGTATAGCTTGCTGAAGACAATAACCAATATTTATGTAATCTGAACAACATTGCCTGATACAACAAAAAAGCCCTGTGAAAACTCACAGGGCTTAATTTTATTTCACCAAAATAATACAGTTGTTATTTTACTTTTGTAACGATTGCTTTGAATGCTTCAGGCTGGTTCATGGCCAAATCAGCCAAAACTTTTCTGTTGATTTCAATATCGTTCTTTTTTAACAATCCCATAAATTGGGAATACGACATCCCTTCCAAACGCACGGCAGCATTAATTCGCTGAATCCACAATGCACGGAATGATCTCTTTTTTGCTTTTCTGTCGCGGTAAGCATACTGCTGGCCTTTTTCCCAAGTATTTTTTGCAACCGTCCAAACATTTTTACGGGAGCCGAAATAACCTCGTGTTTTTTTTAGTAATTTTTTCCTTCGGGCCCGTGATGCTACGCTATTTACACTTCTTGGCATACTTTTAATTCATTTTAATAATTGGCGTCAATTGTTATTCAACAAAAAAACTTAAAGCACAATTATTTGGTTAATAACTTATTTAATTTCTAAATAAAGGATTATTTCATGTTCAACATCAACTTAACATTACTCTCATTGGTTTTGTCAATGGTAGTCCAATTAGTTAAGTTACGCTTACGTTTTGTACTTTTTTTAGTCAAAATGTGGCTTTTGTAAGCATGTTTCCTTTTAATTTTGTCTGTTCCGGTAAGCCTAAAACGTTTTTTAGCCCCGGAATTAGTTTTCATTTTTGGCATAATGCTACGTAATTAATAATTCTTTCAAAGAACTATATTATTTTCTTTTTGGTGAAATATATATTATCATTCGTTTTCCTTCCAATTTTGGTAACTGTTCAACTGTACCAATATCTTCGAGTGAGGTGGCAAGTTTAAGTAATAAAATTTCGCCTTGCTCCTTAAACAAAATCGACCTTCCCTTGAAAAAAACAAAAGCCTTAACTTTCGCTCCTTCTTTCAGGAATTTTTCTGCATGTTTTAATTTGAAATTGAAATCATGCTCATCGGTTTGTGGTCCGAAACGTATCTCCTTAACCACTACTTTAACCGATTTTGCTTTCATTTCTTTTTGTTTCTTTTTCTGCTGATAAAGAAACTTAGAATAATCAATTATTTTACAAACGGGAGGATCTGCTTTAGGCGAAATCTCAACCAAATCTAACTCTAATTCATCAGCAATGCGTAATGCCTCACTTAAAGAATAAACACCTGTACTCTCTATATTATCCCCAACCAACCTTACTTGGGGCGCCCTTATTTTTCTGTTAATTTTGTGTTCCGGTTCCTGTTCCATTTTCGTTCTAGGTTGGGAAGTATTGCCCGGAATTTTTTTGTTAATAATTATTGTTAGGTTCCTCCTAATTTAAGTTATACAATCCTGATAATTGATCTCTTATTTCATTTAATACATAATCAACAAATTCACCGTTTTTCATTGAACCCTTGTCACCATCTCCCTGGCGACGGACCGAAACAGTTTCTGTTTCTGCTTCTTTCTCGCCAACAACCAGTAAATAAGGTATTCTTTTTAATTCATTGTCGCGTATCTTTCTACCAATCTTTTCATTACGGTAGTCAATAACACTGCGAATATCAGAAATATTTAGAATATCCGAAACTTTTCTTGCATAATCATTATATTTTTCACTTATTGGCAAAATAACAACCTGCTCCGGAGTAAGCCATAATGGAAATTTTCCGGCAGTGTGTTCAATCAAAACAGCTACAAAACGCTCCATTGAACCAAACGGAGCCCTGTGAATCATTACAGGGCGGTGGCGGTTATCGTCGGCACCAATGTATTCAAGATTAAAACGTTCAGGTAAGTTGTAATCTACCTGAATGGTTCCAAGCTGCCAACTTCTGCCTAATGCATCCTTTATCATAAAATCGAGCTTTGGCCCGTAAAAGGCTGCTTCACCGAGTTCGGTTACTGTGTTCAGGCCTTTTTCTTGGCAAGCCTCAATAATTGCTTGTTCCGCCTTGTCCCAATTTTCTTTTGACCCAATATATTTTCCCGGATTATTAGGATCACGAAGAGAAATCTGAGCTGTATAATTATCAAATTCTAATGCTTTGAAAATTATAAAAATTATATCAATAACTTTTTTGAATTCGTCTTTTAGTTGGTCGGGGCGGCAGAAAATATGTGCATCGTCTTGGGTAAAACTGCGAACCCGTGTTAGTCCGTGAAGTTCGCCACTCATTTCGTACCTGTAAACCGTACCAAATTCTGCCATCCTGACTGGTAAGTCTTTGTACGATTTTGGACGGATTTTATAAATTTCGCAGTGATGTGGGCAATTCATCGGTTTCAGCAGATACGATTCACCCTCAACAGGTGTAGAAATGGGCTGAAACGAATCTTTTCCGTATTTTTCGTAATGCCCCGAAGTTTTATAAAGTTTAACATCGCCAATGTGTGGAGTCATTACCTGTTCGTATCCATATTTTTTCTGTACTTTTTTCAGGAAATCTTCAAGCTGCATACGTAACTGGGTTCCTTTGGGCAACCAAAGAGGTAATCCCTGTCCAACCGATTCAGAAAAAGAAAAAAGTTCCATTTCCCTGCCTATTTTCCGATGGTCACGTTTTTTTGCTTCTTCAAGCATTATAAGATACTCATCAAGCATTTTCTGTTTTGGAAATGAAACGCCGTAAATGCGGGTAAGCATTTTATTTTTCTCGTTGCCACGCCAGTATGCACCAGCCAACGAAGTTAGCTTTATAGCCTTAATATATCCGGTATTTGGCAGGTGAGGGCCACGGCACAAATCGGTAAAATTTCCCTGATTATATAGTGTTATGGTCCCGTCTTCAAGTTCGATTATCAATTCCTGTTTAAGTTCATCATTTTTCTTAACGAACATATTTATTGCATCGGCTTTTGAAATTTCGGAGCGTACAACGTTGTTGTTATTACGTGCCAACTCGAGTATTTTTTGTTCAATTTTCTGCAAATCTTTTTCTGAAAGCTGTTCTCCTTCAGGTATATCTACATCGTAGTAAAAGCCGCAATCTACAGTAGGTCCAATGCCAAATTTTGTTCCTGGATAAAAAAATTCAATGGCTTCTGCCATTAAGTGTGCCGATGTGTGCCAAAAAGTTTCTTTGCCTTCCCTGTCATCCCAAGTAAAAAGTTTTATACTTGCATTTTCGGTTATTTTTCGTGTTAAATCCCAAACTTCGCCATTAACAGAGACAGATAAAACATCCTTTGCCAAACGTGGCGAAATAGACATTGCTATTTCAATGCCGCTTATGGCTTCCGGAAACTCCTTAACACTTTTGTCAGCAAGGGTAACTTGTATCATTATTATTTTATTCTCCTTTCTTAAAAGCACCGCAAATATAATTATTCATTTGTTACAAAACTTAAATAGGTTAAATAATTATGTTTTATGTGTCCATATTTCACGTGTAAGTACTGCTTTCATAAAATTTGTATGCTGACAATTAATGATCGTGTTAACCATTGTGTTAATTGATTGATAAACTGTTTTGAATTCCGGAAAACGTAGTATGATACTTTCTGTAACTTCCGAAACCACTATAAGGGGTATGTAAATTCTCAAAAAACTTATTCAGTAAACTCAAAATAATTTTGTAACCAAACAATACCAACCCAAAATATTTAAGTTTAACACAATAATATGGAGTGCCAAAATATTTGCAATAATCGAAATAATTTAAAGATACAGGGTGAAATTATTTTTTACACAATAATGATTAGAGGAAACACTATATTTGCATAAATTCAAAAGAAAAACAACTAAACAAATACTAAAATATTTGAATCAACTTTGAAAATTTATACTAATGAAACTTTGGGAAAAAGGAATTACGTTAAATAAGGCAATTGAAGATTTTACTGTCGGCAGAGATCGTGAACTTGATCTTTATTTAGCCCCGTTCGATATTTTAGGCTCTATGGCGCATATTATAATGTTAGAATCGGTTGGGCTGCTTGAGAAAGAAGAACTTCAGGTTTTATTGGCCAAACTAAAAGAGCTTTATAGAATTGCAGAATCGGGGAATTTTGTTATTGAAGATGGTGTTGAAGATGTCCATTCTCAAGTTGAGTTAATGCTTACTAAAGAGTTGGGTGATTTTGGGAAAAAAATACACAGTGGACGTTCGCGCAACGACCAAGTGTTACTTGACTTGAAACTTTTTACGCGCAATGCAATAAGCGAAATAGTAGAAAATACATCTGTATTAATTGATATTTTACTGCAGCGTAGTAAAGAAACAAAAGAAATTCTGATGCCGGGGTACACGCATTTACAGATTGCGATGCCGTCTTCGTTTGGATTATGGTTCGGCGCTTATGCCGAAAGTTTAACCGATGATTTGCAACTGTTACATTCATCATTCAAAATTACCAATCAAAATCCGCTTGGGTCGGCAGCCGGTTATGGCTCATCATTTCCCCTCAACCGACAGATGACAACCAATTTACTCGGATTTGAAAACATGAATTACAATGTGGTTTATGCACAGATGGGGCGTGGTAAAGTAGAAAAAATTGTTTCGTTTGCTATGGCAAACCTCGCTGCAACAATTTCGAAACTGGCTTTCGACGTTTGTCTTTTTATGAGCCAAAACTTCAATTTTGTAAGTTTGCCTGCTGAATTTACAACCGGTTCAAGCATAATGCCACACAAAAAAAATCCCGATGTTTTTGAATTAATAAGGGCAAGATGTAACAAACTGCAGGGCATACCAAACCAAATTTCATTAATAACTAACAATTTGCCGAGCGGATATTTTCGCGACTTACAAATGGTTAAAGAAATATTTTTGCCTATGTTTTGTGAATTAAACGATTGCATAAAAATAGTTGCACTCGCCCTTAAAAACATGTCGGTAAATACTCATTTACTTGAAGACGAAAAGTACGATTATATTTTTAGTGTAGAGGAAGTAAATAAACTTGTTTTACAGGGAATTCCGTTCAGGGAAGCCTACAAACAGGTTAGTACACAAATTGAAAAGAACGAATTTAAGCCTGAGAAGAAAGTCGCACATACGCACGCCGGAAGTATAGGTAATTTGTGTATTGATAAAATTTCGGCAAAAAAGGCAACATTGATCAAAAATTTCGGTTTCGAACAAATCGAAAACTCAATCTCTGAGTTATTGAAATAGATACACTGTGTAAATTTCGGTATATAGAATTGGTTTGAAAAATTGTTGTAACCTTATATTCACACAATATTAAACTTGAACCGTACTCCAAAAAGTTTTGTCTAACTTTTAGAGTACGGCTTATTTTGTTTGCTTAAACACCGCTTGTGTCGGTTTCTTAATTTACGTACCAGCCTGCGCCAGTTGTTGCTCAATTTCAAGCCTTAGCTGCGGGTCGAGCCCAAGTTTCTTGGCCAGCGAATTGAGATACGCTTTTTCGTGTTCGTTCTGTTCGTCGATAACCATGAGGCTGGCAAGGTATATTTCCGAAGCCAGTTCGGGCGATGTTGCCATGGCGGCAATACGCGCGGCATCGAGCGGTTTGCGTATTTCCTGTTGCACCCATGCAGTTGTTTCGGCATCGCCAAGTTTTGTTATCTGTTCCTGAATCAGTTGCTGTTCCCTTGAGTCGAAATGTCCGTCGGCCTTTGCCGCGGCAACTATAGCTGCAAGCATGGCCCTGCTGTGATCTTCCTGCTGCTGTTCGGGCATACAGTTGAAGTCGAGCATGTTTTGCTGCGGCTGTTTCCGCATCGTCTGTGCAGAGGCCGTCGCTGTTTGTGTGTTACCGCGGTTGCCCTGCCAGTTTTGATAAGCTTTCAGCGCAATGGCTCCAAGTGCTGCTGCTCCGCCCACGGCTGCAACCTTGCCTCCCACGCTGCGTACCTTTTTGTTGCTAAGCAACAGTCCGGCCAGCAGTCCGCCTCCGGCTCCGCTAAGGGCTCCGGTAACAGCCGGATTTTTCAACAGTCCGCCAATCCCACCAAGAAGCGATCCTTGCTCTGCGGCGCCCGACTGTGGTGCCGACATTCCTTGGGACGACTGCATAAGTTGCCCCAGTATTTCTTTTGCATTGAACATGTATTTATATATTTTAAGTGTTAAAAATTCAATAATCCGATTGTTTTTTACCGCAGAACAGCAAAATTATCAATAACAAATATAAATTCCCGAACATGAATAGTTAATGTGAGTTAAAATTTACAACTGTTTTTACTTATTTTCAGGTTTCTATATTGTCTGAATCAGTATTTTCAGTGTTAATGGATTAATAGTATCTTTTAATCTTATTAGAGGAATATGAATTTTGATAATAAATAATCCCGCGTGCAGGCGCGACCGCCATTTGCCCTTGCCACACACTGTAACCACAGGGAATAACCTCAATTCAATATTGAACAGGTGGCATTCCGGCAGGAATGTGTTCCGTTCCTGATAGAATATGCTCCATTCCTGATGGAATACGTCTCATTCCACCACGAACGGAAACCGTTCCGGCACTCTCGAAAAATGCGTATCTTTGCACCCGACAAAAATAAGTATTCACCGCATGCGAAAACCAATTACAAACCGCCCAAAGTGGTTGAAATGTAAATGAAGCGAAAATTACTATATGTTATCAGCGCCATTTTTACGGCAGTGTCAATTTTTCTGATATTAAAAGCAGAAAATGCCAAAGAGCTGTTGCTGGGAATTAGTACGCTGTCGCTTTTTGGAGTTGGCGGAGCTGCCGTGTACGCGTTGGAAAGGAAAGGAAACAGGAAGATTGAACGGCAACAAATAATAACGCTGAAACAAAGTCGCAGGAAATTAATTGTTTTGCTTTGGGCCTGCCTCGCTTTTGTACTTTGCGGCCTGCTGTGCCTGCCTTTCTTCCATTTGTTTGACGACAGCCCCCATTATACGCCCACACGGGGTTATATTATAGGAATTGCCGGCATGCTGTTTTTCGGGTTCGGAGCAGTTGCCTCAATCATCAGGCTGATAAAACCGGAACCCGTCATACAAATCTCAGACGGGGGGCTGTTAATACTCAAAGGCAAAAGGCACGAACTGATACGCTGGGATGAAATACAGGCCACAAGCCATGACGATCATTTTCTGTTCATTCATTTGTCGAGCCCCGATGCGGCAGTTGACAGAACTGTCAGTGTTCCCGTTGTCATGATTGAATACGGCACCGATGAAATTGAAAATTTGATAAGGGAGAAAATAATCACGAACCGCCCTGCGGGGCATTAGAACAGTAATAAATATGACAAACACCCCCTGAATGCCTGTTTTGAAATGTATCTAACAGTTTTCTATCTTATTTTCGTTCTAATCTTTTGATAAATAATTGTTAACTGATATTCATTCCTCAGATGCGTTGCCGTTGGCTGAATTACGAATGGTTTTCAATCATTAAATCTCTTAATTCTTAATTATTAAATTGGTAATATTAATTGATAATTTTATCTTTGTAAGCTAATTGAAAAACGAAATAAATGACTGATAATAAAAAAATTAAAACCGCACTTGTTTCAGTATATAACAAAGAAAATCTTGATACAATAATATACAGGTTAAACGAACTTGGAGTTAAGATTTTAAGCACCGGTGGTACAAAATCGTTTATTGAATCGCTCGGAATTGAAGTTACCTCGGTGGAAAGCCTGACCGGATACCCGTCGATTTTGGGCGGCAGAGTAAAAACGCTTCACCCGAAAGTTTTTGGCGGGATACTTTCACGCAGAAACAATCAAGGCGACCAAAGTCATCTTGTACAATACGAAATACCCGAAATTGATTTGGTTATTGTTGATCTTTATCCTTTTGAAAATACAGTTGCTTCAGGAGCTGCAGAACAGGAAATTATTGAAAAAATTGATATAGGCGGGATCTCTCTTATCAGAGCAGCCGCAAAGAATTACAACGATGTAATTGTTGTACCTTCACAAAAAGAATACATTCCTCTTTTAAATTTGCTGAATGGAAAATGTGGAGAATCATCGTTAGACGATCGCAGGAACTTTGCCGGAAAAGCCTTTGCTGTTTCGTCGCATTACGATTCGGCAATTTTCAACTATTTCAATCGCAATGTTTCAGAAGATACCGAACGAATTAGTCTGAATAATGGTGAAATACTCCGTTACGGCGAAAACCCGCATCAAAAAGCTGTTTTTTTTAAATACAACAATACATCGGCAGGAGTTACTCTGGCAAACGCACATGTTTTGCAAGGCAAGGCGTTGTCGTATAACAATATGCTTGATGCAGATGCAGCTTGGAAATCGGCCGGCGACGCTTATCATTCGGTAAAACACATAAAAAACAAAGTTGCAGTTTCAGTAATTAAACATCTTAATCCTTGTGGACTGGCAGTAACCGGCAATATTTTAAAATCGTTGGAGCTCGCATGGGAAGGCGACCCAATAAGCGCGTATGGAAGTATAATTTGTTTTACCGATAAAGTTACTGCTGAAGTTGCGAACTGGTTTGGAAGTAAATTTGTTGAAATAATAATTGCACCTGAATTTACCGAAGATGCACTCGATATTTTTACAAAAAAGAAAAATCTGCGCCTCATGGTTGTTCCTGTGAAAAACGAAATTACCGGTGAAAAATTGTATCGCTCAATTAACGGAGGCATTCTTATACAGGATGAAGACGAAGGATTGGATGCCGAATTTAACACTGTTACTAAAAAACCATTTGAAACCGAAAAAGCAAATCTGGCGAAATTTGGTATAGTAGCTTGCAAACATTTGAAAAGTAATTCAATTGCCATAGTTACAGAAAATAAAGACGGTTCGTTTTGGTTAACAGGAGCAGGAATGGGGCAGCCCAACCGCTTAGACAGTTTGCGGCAGTTGTCCATACCACGCTTTAAAATGAAAGAAGGTCTTGATATTGAAAAATCAGTATTAATATCCGACGCTTTTTTCCCATTTCGTGATAGTATCGATGCTGCCAACGAATATGGTGTAAAATACATTATTGAACCGGGTGGCAGTATCAGAGATAATGAAGTTATTGAAGCATGCGATGAATTTGGCATAGCTATGGCTTTTACAGGCAAGAGGCATTTTAAGCATTAACATAAACCAAAAATTATGGGACTATTTTCATTTTTAACTCAAGAAATCGCAATTGATCTTGGAACAGCAAATACAATTATAATCCAAAACGATAAAATAGTAGTTGATGAACCGTCGATTGTTGCTATCGACCTGAAAACCGAAAAAACGGTGGCTATTGGTGAAAAAGCCAGGCAAATGCAAGGGAAAACACATGCGAAATTGAAAACAATAAGGCCGCTTAGAGATGGCGTGATAGCTGATTTTAATGCTGCCGAACAAATGATAAGGGGAATGATTAAAATGATTAACCCCAAATCGAGAATATTTTCACCGGCATTGAAAATGGTGATTTGTATTCCTTCCGGAAGTACCGAAGTTGAAATACGTGCCGTTCGTGATTCGGCTGAACATGCCGGAGGCAGAGAGGTTTACATGATATATGAACCAATGGCTGCAGCTATCGGTATTGGGCTTGACGTGGAAGCGCCAGAAGGTAACATGATAGTTGACATTGGCGGAGGAACTACAGAGATTGCCGTAATTTCGCTGGGCGGAATTGTAACCAACAAATCAATACGTATTGCCGGCGACGACCTTACCGCCGATATTGTTGAATATATGCGCCACCAGCACAACATAAAAATTGGTGAAAGAACCGCCGAAGAAATAAAGATTCATGTGGGCTCGGTACTTTCTCAACTGAATGATCCGCCACCTGATTATGTAGTACAGGGACCTAACCAGATGACAGCCCTTCCGATTGAAGTGCCGGTTTCCTATCAGGAAATAGCACATTGCCTCGAAAAATCGATTTCAAAAATTGAAACCGCTATTTTGGGCGCTTTAGAACAAACCCCACCCGAATTGTATGCCGATATTGTGGCGAAAGGAATTTGGCTGGCTGGAGGAGGCGCATTACTGAGAGGATTTGATAAAAGATTGACTAATAAAATTGGAATCACCTTTCATATTGCCGAGGATCCTCTGAGAGCTGTTGTGAGAGGAACCGGAACAGCTTTAAAAAATGTAGATAAATTCTCTTTCTTAATTCGGTAATTGTAAGGATATTTTTCTGAAAAATGAGTAGTTTATTCAGGTATCTGTTAAAAAATTATGGATTTTTCCTTTTTTTTTCTCTGGAAATTATTTCGTTCGTATTTATTTTCAGCAATAACAGTTACCAAAGGGCTAAGTATCTGAATTCGGCAAGCCAATTTATCGGAAGTATTTACGAAACGTACAGTTCGGTAACAAATTATTTCAACTTGTCGAAAGTAAACAGTAGGCTGGCTGCCGAAAACGCAAGGCTCCGTTCAAACTTTAAGTTACGACCGTCAGATAACGATGTTATTCCCGATTCTAAAACTTTTACGTTTATTCCATACGATTCGGGGTATTTTAAGTTTGTATCGGCAAAAGTTGTCAATAATTCAGTTAATAAGCCATACAATTATATCGTATTAAATAAAGGAGGAAAAGATGGAATAAAAACAGATCAGGGAATTATATCGGCTGATGGTATTGTTGGCATGGTTACCAACGTAACCGATAATTATTCACTCGGATTGTCGGTATTGAATCAGCATTGGAGCGTATCATCGAAAATTAAAAAGAGTAACTTTTTTTGTTCTTTGTATTGGGATGGGAAAGATTACCGTTATGCGAACCTGATGGAAGTTCCATTTCATGTTTCTTTACAATTGGGAGATACTATAGTTACCAGTGGTTATTCTTCCATTTTTCCTGAAGGGGTTTTGATAGGTACAATTGAATCATTTGAACAGCTCCAAGGCGAAAATTACTATGATGTGAGAGTAAAACTTTCTGTTGATTTTAAAACAATAACCTATGTTGAAATTGTTGAAAATAAGAATACCACAGAAATTAACCAATTAGAAAAACTGATTCAAGAATGACTCATTCCATAATCAAATACGGTATTATTTTTTTTAGCATGGTTTTAATACAAGTTTTGATATTGAATCAAATTCAATTCAGTGGATTTGTAAATCCTTTTATTTATATTCTCTTTGTTATGCTTCTTCCGCTAACAATACCTAAATATTTACTGTTGCCGTTAGCCTTTTTGTTAGGTTTAACTATCGATGTATTTTCAGATAGCCTTGGTATTCACGCGGCAGCTACAACTTTTATTGCCTATTTAAGGCCGGTAATTATTGGTGCAATTTCGAGTCGCGACAAAGAGAATAATAATTATCCTGGATTAAAACAAAACAGTATTCAGTGGTTTATGCTTTATACTGTAGCTATGGTGTTTTTTCATCACATGGTATTGTTTTTTCTCGAAATATTTTCATTTTCAGGACTCTTTTATACTATTTTAAAAATTATTGTCAGTTCTGTTTTTTCTATTTTTGTTATAGTTTTGAGTCAGTATATTATTTTTAGGGATTAATTTTTCTTAATGGACAAATTTTCTAAACGAAGTAAAACTGTAATTGGGATTTTCGTATTTATTGGATTAGTATATGTCATCTGTTTGTTCAATTTACAGATTCTTGATCCAAAATACAAACAATTTGCTACCAATAACGTATTGCGTGAAGTAATTCAGTACCCTGCACGCGGACTGATTTACGACCGTAAAGGGAAGCTTATGGTTATCAATAAATCTTCTTACGATTTGTTAATTACTCCCCGTGAGGTAAAAAACTTCGATACGCTTCATTTATGTCAGCTTGTTGGTGTTGAAAAAGAAGAATTGGAGGCTAAAATAGAGGAAGCTAAAAATTATTCGTGGTATAAACCTTCAGTAATTGTAAAACAGATTTCGCCAGAAAATTATGCCATTTTACAGGAGCATCTCTTTAAATTTAAAGGTTTTTACACACTGCCAAGAACGCTTAGAGAATACGAAACGTCATCAGCAGCGCATGTTTTAGGTTATGTGGGCGAGGTTACGCAAAACGATTTGGCAAGAGATGATTATTACGGAATGGGCGACTATATAGGGGTTAGCGGAATTGAAAAGTCGTACGAAGAACATTTGCGGGGAGAAAAAGGGCTGAAAAAATTTATGGTCGATGTGCATAATCGCATACAAGATAGTTATATGGATGGAACAGAAGATGTTACTGCAAAAATTGGTAAAAACTTGGTTTCAACCATCGACTTGGAACTACAGGCTTATGCAGAGAAATTGTTCAGCAATAAAAAAGGTGCTGTAGTTGCTATCGAACCTTTAACAGGCGAAATTCTAACTATGGTTAGCGCACCATACTATAATCCTGGAATGCTTGTTGGGAGAGCAAGAGGCAGCAATTATTCAAAATTGCTTTCCGATACACTTAAACCATTGTTCGATAGAACTCTACTTGCCGGATACTCGCCAGGTTCAACATTTAAAATTTTGAACGCCATGATTGCCCTTCAGGAACAAAGTATCACACTCGATACCAGATTTTCATGTTCAGGTCCCGAATCGAGTCCAATACGCTGTACCCACAACCATGTTTCCCCTCTGGGAGTTATTGAAGCAATAAGGGAATCTTGCAATCCGTTTATGTGGAATACTTTTAGGTCTATAATAACCAAATATCCTACTGCTGCCGAAGGTTATAACATTTGGCGCGAATATGTGCTGAGTTTTGGAATAGGACGGAAACTCGATTCAGACATAACAAACGAATATGATGGCAATATTCCCACAGACGAACATTACAACCGGCTATATGGAGAAAGGCGTTGGAATGCTCAAACTGTTCGATCTCTGTCAATTGGGCAAGGTGAAATAGAAATGACTCCGCTGCAACTTGCTAATTATGGAGCAATAGTAGCAAACAGAGGTTGGTATTTTATTCCACATGTTATAAAAGAGATTGAAAATGGTGAGATTGACCAGCGATTTAAAACAAAGATTTATACAAAGATTTCACCTGAAAATTTTGAACCTGTTATAGAAGGAATGCAGATGGTGGTTGAAAACACGAGTGCAGCGTCTTTAATGAATATACCTGAAATTGAAATGTGTGGGAAAACAGGTACTGTTCAGAATCCTCACGGAGAAGACCATTCAGTTTTTATGGCATTTGCTCCAAAAAACAATCCTCAAATTGCAATTGTCGTGTATGTTGAAAACAGCGGTTTTGGTGCAACTTATGCTGCACCTATTGCGAGTTTGTTAGTAGAAAAATATATCAAAAGAGAGATTGCTGAAAGTCGTAAATGGATAGAAGAAAGAATGATTGAAGTAGATTTGTTGCATATATATTAGGCAATGTTTAATTTAACCGAAAAGCCAAGGCGTAATAATTTATGGGCAAACATAGACTGGATTACAGTACTGATTTATGTTTTGCTGGTTTTCATGGGCTGGTTTAATATTTATGCTTCGGTTTATAACATCGAACATAGCAGTATTTTCGACCTTTCGCAGCGTTATGGAAAACAGTTGATGTGGATTGGGGCAGCATTCATTATTGCTTTCATTATCATTTTAATTGAAACAAATTTTTACGTTTTTTTTACCTTTTTTATCTACTTGTTTGTTGTTTTTTTATTAGTTCTTGTTCTTTTGATTGGCTCTGAAATAAATGGTTCGAAATCGTGGTTTAGTATTGGCAGTTTAGGGATTCAGCCTTCAGAATTTAGCAAACTTGCCGTGAGTCTTGCCCTGGCAAAATACATGAGCACTTTTGGATTTAAAATCCACCGGATAAAATCGTATTTTGTAATGGCAATAATTATACTTGTGCCGGTTTTGTTGATACTTATGCAGAAAGATACAGGATCTGCGCTGGTATATTTATCTTTTGTAATTGTTCTGTTTCGTGAAGGTCTTTCGGGGGTTGTTTTGTTTTTTGGCACACTTGTGGTGTTACTTTTTATTTGTGCTCTTATAATGTCTAACTTGGTTTTGAACATTGCTCTTTTAGCTATAACACTTATAATTTTGTTTATTATAAACCCAAAATTGAAACAGTTTGGTTTCACATTACTTTTCTTCGGCACATCATTTGGCCTTATTTTCTTTTTTGATTTACTTGTTAATACAAATTTTCAGCCAATCGATTTATTCGTAATAAGTTCACTAACAGGAGGAGTAACGTCGATAATTTATTTTGCCAGAAAAAAAATAAAAGATTCTGTAACAATTTTTGTAATTTTTTTAGGTGCCGTATTTTTTAGCCTGTCAGTTGATTTTGTATTTAATAATTTTCTTATGCCGCATCATCAGGCGAGAATAAATGAATTACTCGGAATTAACTCAGATCCATTAGGAGTTGGATATAATGTGAACCAAAGCAAAATTGCAATTGGTTCGGGAGGCTTTTTAGGAAAAGGATTCCTTAATGGAACACAAACCAAGTTCAATTTTGTACCTGAACAAAGTACCGATTTCATTTTTTGTACTGTTGGCGAAGAGTGGGGGTTTGTTGGTTCGCTTGTATTTATATCACTGTTTATCGCCCTTGTGGTAAGAATAATATTGTCGGCCGAAAAACAACGTTCCGTATTCTCAAGAATTTATGGTTATTGTGTTGCTGTAATACTGTTTTTTCATTTTATGATAAATATCGGAATGACTATCGGGTTGATGCCGGTTGTTGGTATTCCTTTGCCCTTTTTTAGTTATGGCGGTTCTTCCTTGTGGTCGTTTACAATACTGCTCTTTATTTTTATACGTCTTGATGCCGATAGACTTGAACAACCCATAATGTTAAATTCAGGTAATTAAAAAGTTCTTGGTAAATTGTCTATATCTGTTTTAATATTTTGGTTTGTTGTTAGGTATATAAATTTATGAATTTGCAGGCAAGCGCATGAAATGTGAAAAAAATATTGGAAACTTAAAAATAAAGCCTGTCGTTTTTCTTGGCTCATTTTTATTAAATATTTTTACCGGAAATATTACTCAATAAAAGTTTCTTAGAGATAAAAAATATTTTATAACGAACATATAACTACAAAATTTTGTATGAACAGAAAATCAAAAGATTACCTCATTTTAGTTTTAAAAGGAATCGGCATGGGCGCTGCCGATGTTGTGCCGGGTGTTTCTGGCGGAACAATCGCATTTATTACAGGTATTTATGAAGAGTTGATTAACTCTATTAAATCCATAAACTTTAAGGCAATTAAACTATTGTTTGGTTTAAAAATTGCAGAATTTTGGAAAACTATAAACGGTACTTTTTTATTAAGTGTGGTTCTTGGTATTATGGTAAGTATTTTTTCACTGGCCAAGTTAATCGAGTATTTACTAAACCATTATCCTGTATTAATTTGGTCATTCTTTTTTGGGCTTATTATTGCATCGACTGTTTATGTGGCAAAAACCATAAAAAAATGGAATGCAGTTAATATATTTTCGGCTGTTGCAGGAATTTTAGTCGCTTACTTTATTACAATTATTTCACCGGTAGAGGCAAACACAGCTTATTGGTTTATTTTTATTTCCGGAGCTGTTGCAATATGCGCAATGATTTTACCGGGAATTTCAGGAAGTTTTATTCTTGTTTTACTTGGGATGTATAAATTTATACTCGAAGCTGTAGGCAACCTGCAAATTTCCATACTCATAACATTTCTTGCCGGTGCAGTTATAGGAATTATTGCTTTCTCAAATTTTTTGTCGTGGCTTCTTCGAAAATATCACAACCAGACCATAGCGTTACTGGCAGGTTTTATGGTTGGTTCATTAAACAAGGTTTGGCCTTGGAAACAGGTTCCCGAAACGTTTATCGACCATACCGGAGAAATTAAACCTTTGGTTGAAAAAAATATTATGCCTGAAACGTATGAACAAATTACCGGTAACTCTGCTTCGTTATTTTGGGCAGTTACCATAGCTATTGCCGGATTTGCACTTATTTTTGTTATTGAAAGTTTAACAAAAACCAAGAATAAAAAAAATTGATATGAAAAAATACGGACTCGTTGGATATCCGCTTACACACTCGTTTTCGAAGCGTTTTTTTACAGAAAAATTTGAAACTGAACAAATTGATTCAACCTACGATAATTTTGAAATTGATTCGATAGAGAAGTTTTGTGAAATAATAATAAACAATCCTGAAATAAAAGGACTGAATGTAACAATTCCGTACAAAGAACAGGTTATACGGTTTCTCGACTATTTAGACGATTCTGCACGGGAAATTGGCGCTGTTAACACAATTAAAATTATTCGTTCAGGGTCGGGAGTAAAATTAAAAGGATTTAATACCGATGCCTTGGGTTTCGATAAATCATTAAAACAGCTGCTTAAAAATTACCATAAAAAGGCTTTGATTCTTGGAACCGGAGGTGCATCAAAAGCCTTAAAATATGTTCTTAAAAATTTAGGTGTCGAATATATTTCAGCTTCTATTGAAGAGTTGAATGAAAATGAAATCCGCTACAGCGATATTGACTCAAAAATGATAGCCGAACGCTTACTCATAATAAATGCCACACCATTGGGAACTTACCCCAAAACAGAAACTTTTCCTGCAATACCCTACGAATATATTACCGACAGGCATTTGCTTTTCGACTTGGTTTATAACCCCGAACTTACACTGTTTATGAAAAAAGGAATGGTAAATGGGGCAACGGTAAAAAATGGCTACGAAATGTTGCTGGAGCAGGCATTAAAAGCCTACGAAATTTGGAACGATAACGATAGCCAATAAAATAATTCATGAATAAAATTAAAATACTTTTTGTTTGTTCGGGGAATATTTGCCGTTCGCCTGCCGCCGAAGCTGTTTACAAGAAAATGGTCGAATTTAAAGGCCTCGAAAATTATTTTGAAATCGACTCGGCAGGGACAGGCGGTTGGCACGTTGGCGAAATGGCAGACGGGCGAATGCAAATACATGCAAAGAAACGCGGATATAACCTCGACAGTATTTCACGAAAAATAAACCCGTATGCCGATTTCGATAACTTCGATTTAATTATCGGGATGGACAATTACAACATACGCGAGCTAAAATCAATAGCACGAAAAGACAGCTATTTAGCCAAAATTTATAAAATGACCGATTTTGCCACAGAATGTAATTACAGCGAAGTTCCCGACCCTTATTATGACGGAGGCGAAGGTTTTGAACTGGTTCTTGATTTGCTGGAAAACAGTTGTAAGGGGCTTTTAGAGAATATCGTAAAAACAAGGTTTCATACAACAAAGTAATCAATTATGGATTTTATTCTCGACAACCCTGAAACAGAAAAAAAATTTCAAAGAATATTGGAATTAATAAAGCTGCGAAAAAACGGCGAAATTTCAGATTTAATGAGCCAGAAAGGATTAAAATACCGGTTAAACTGGGGTGTTTCGTTAGTCGAACTTCGCAGTATTGCCGTTGGTTTTGAACCTGACCATCTGTTGGCGCTGAAACTTTGGAACAGGCAGTGGCGCGAAACCATGATAATGTCTGCAATACTCGACGAGCATGTAAAAGTTACCGAAGAACAGATGGATTTATGGACAAAAAGTTTCGAAAATACCGAAATTGCCGAAATATTCTCTACCTGCCTTTGGGTAAAAAGCAAGTTTGCCTTTATTAAGGCGTTGGAATGGTGTAGAGGGAAAAAACAATTTGTACGTTTCACAGGAATACATCTTATGGGGCGGCTGGCCATTTCCGATAAAAAGGCTTTAGACGAAATGTTCGAACCTTTTTTCGATGAACTTACAGTTCTTTCGCGCGATGCAAAATTTTATACGGTTATTTACCGTACGGTAATTGCAATAGCAAACCGTTCAAAAAAACTCAATGCGCTTGCGGCAGAATTTGCAAAACAACTTCAGCAAAGCGAATCGGTAAATGCGCTGCACCTTGGCGAAACTCTTTACGAAGAACTTACGGCAAATACTTAGAAACTGTTTTAATTTCCGGAATTCTGAAAACACTGTACGGGGTATGTAAGGTTAAATTTATTCAGTAAATTCAAGAAAAATCATAAAGAATATACATTATTTCATGTATAATTTTGCATATTCCATAAATAATATACAGTAATCCATATAGAATATACGTAATTCCATCAAGAATATGCATTATTCAATATAAAATATACAGTATTCCGTGAAGAATATGCATAAATCCACATAGAATATATGTAATTCCATCAAGAATGTACAGTATTCAATGTAGAATTTATGATATTCATGTAAGAAGAACAAACTAATTTCAGGAAAAGCGAAGAATTGGCGTAATTGCCCGTTTCGTTATTGTCAACTGTCCATTGTCAATTGTCAATTTTTTCTACAACTTCTTTTAACCTTTCGGCAATTTCAGTAATTACGCCCATTCCGTTAATGCCGTAATATTTGTTTTGTTGACTGTAATATTGAATTAGCGGGAAGGTTTTTTCGTTGTAAACATTAATCCGGTTTTCAATAATCGACTGGCTTTGGTCGTCTGTTCTTCCCGATATTTTCCCGCGGCTAAGCAGTCTGCAAATCAACTCCTGTTTTTCAACTTCAAGGTTCAGCATACCTGAAATTGGCGTTTTGTTTTCGTTCAGCAAATTGTCGAGAACTTTAGCCTGTTCTACAGTTCGTGGGAAACCGTCGAAAATAAATCCTTTTGTGTTATTGCTTAATGCAAGTTTGTTTTTTATCATTCCAATAACTACCGAATCGGGCACAAGCTCGCCTTTTTCCATATAGTTTTGAGCCTCGATGCCAAGTTGTGTGCCTGCGGCAATTTCGCTGCGCAATAAATCGCCTGTCGATAAATGGTTCAACCCAAATGTTTCAATAAGAAATTCTGCCTGGGTTCCTTTTCCTGCCCCCGGAGGGCCGAATAACACTATGTTCAGCATTTTTTTTATTTTTAATTGGTTACCGAATGTATTTTTACCTGTTTAATAAACGAAATGAATTTTTTTAAAAAAGTGTTAACAAATTTGGTTAGCTAAAGATAATACAATACATTGAAACCCTGATATGATTGCCTATGGAAAAATAAAAATTACCGCCAAAAAAAATGGAGCGTACCGTTTTGTGAAATTATGCGGAGCAATTTATAATGGACAGCTGACAGTTGGTAATGCACAATTCCCTTAACTGTCAGTTGTTTGTTGTTAATTATCAAACAGGTAGTCCTATTTCGTAGAGGAATTCGGGGGCTAAATCGGCTCCGTTTGCCCATTCGATGGTAACGGGGGTTAAGCCGTACTGGATGAATTTATTTTTATCTGCCAGTTCGCCAAGCAGGCGGCCGGTAAGATACGGTTTGAGGTTTACTGTTTTTTTTTCGCCGTTGTTGAATGTTACAGCAAGGTTGTAATCTTTCAGATAATCGACATCTATTACTCGTAACATATTGTTTTTATTTTAATGGTTCTATTTTGGAGGCGGGTTCGCCTTTTTGTACTTTGTCCCAAAGTGCAAGGACTTCGTGTTCGCGCAGGTCGAGCCATTTGTTTACCATTGCGACAACTTTTGCGGGCGCCTGCCCGTCAACGATTCGGTCTATAACACTTATTTTGCACTGATACTCGCCATACGAAAAATGAATGTGCGGCGGGTTGTGGTCTTTTAGGTATAGGGAAATGATTATCCCAAAAAATCTGCTAATTTCGGGCATTTTGTTTGTTTTACAGTTTCAGTGTAAAGTTAGGTGATTTTATGAATTAACAATTAACATTAACAATTAATAATGGACAGCTGACAATTTCCTTAACTGTTAAATTATAAAGTGTTAATATAATAGGTCATCCTGTTAATCCTAAAATCAAGCAAAAACTTGCGCTGAGCAGAGCCGAAGTATCTTGATTCAGACAAATTGTCAATTATCCGTTTTAACCTGCGCGGCTTTTATTTTTATGAAAAAAACGCTATTATTGTAACCTTGTAAATGTAAAATATATGAAACCCAAAGTAAGTATAATTATGGGCAGTACATCCGATTTGGATGTTATGGAAAATGCCGCAAAATTGCTTAATGAATTTGAAATCCCTTTTGAAATTAATGCTTTGTCGGCGCATAGAACTCCGGAAGAAGTTGAGATTTTTGCAAAAGGAGCCAAAGACAGAGGCATAAAAGTAATAATTGCAGGCGCCGGAATGGCCGCCCATTTACCGGGGGTAATTGCCGCAATTACTCCGCTGCCTGTAATTGGCGTTCCTATTAACGCAAGCCTTTCAGGTTTCGATGCAATTATGGCAATATTACAGATGCCTCCAGGTATTCCGGTGGCAACAGTTGCTGTAAACGGAGCAACTAATGCCGCAATTCTGGCCGTTCAAATAATGGCAACAGGCAACGAAACGCTTATGAATAAATTATTAAGCTATAAAGAAGGTCTCAAACAGAAAATTGTTAAAGCCAATCAAGAACTTTCAAAAATAAAATATTCGTTCAAAACCAATTAGCAAACAGGCAGGCTCGTACAAATATGAGCGGTGTAAATAACATATCGAAGAAAATAAACAGAAATGAAACAGGTTGAGGTTTTTTGCATTAACACAAACGAAACACATTATTTCGGGCTCGGCACATCGCTGCTCGAAATAAGCGAACAATTAAATATAAAAACAAAAAACAGAGTTTGTGGCGCTATTGTAAACCATCAGGTACAAGAACTTTCGTTTTGCATGGTAAAACCCAAACAGATTGAATTTTTCGATGTTTCGCATCCATACGGAATACGCATGTATGCACGCAGTTTGATTTTCGTGCTTTATACCGCAGCAAAGAAGGTATTCCCCAATGTATCGATGCGCATAAGAGAAAGTATTTCAAACGGCTATTTCTGCGAATTTAACGGACTGGAAAACCCCATAACCGGTTCAGAAATATTAACTCTGAAACAGGAAATGAATAATATTATTTCGGCGAACATTCCATTTGTGCAAAAAGAAATGAAAACCGGCGAGTCGGTGCAACTTTTAAAAGAACAGGGACTATCCGAAAAAGCTTTACTTTTTGAACAACAGGGGCATTTGTATTCAGACTTGTATTTTCTGAACGCCATAGGCAATTTTCTGTACGGGCAACTGCTGCCCTCAACCGGATATATTACCAATTTCGACCTTGTGCCTTATTACGACGGACTTTTACTGCAAATACCACAACCCAACAATTTTAATCAACTAAACGAAATAAAAAAACTCGACAAATTGTTCGGTATTTACAAAGAACGCAAAGATTGGGCTAAAATCTTAAATGTTTCGGTGGTAAGTAATCTGAATAGCTTTACGATGCAGAAAAAGGGAGGAGAAATTATAAAAATTTCGGAAGCGCTGCACGAAAAAAAAATTGCCGAAATTGCCAATCTTATTTCATATAGAAGAGGACAGATAAAACTTGTGCTTATAGCAGGTCCTTCGGCATCGGGTAAAACAACATTTAGCAAACGGCTGGGCATACAATTGGCTGTAAATGGAATTAAATCTTACCAAATTTCAGTTGACAACTATTTTGTTGACAGCGAAAAAACACCTTTAGACGAATACGGTAATTACGATTATGAATCGTTAGGCGCTGTAGATGTAGAATTTTTCAATAACCAGTTACTTAGTCTTTTCAACGGCGAAGAAGTACAACTGCCCAAATTCGATTTCTTGAGAGGAAAAAGGTATTTCGATGGCGACCGGCTCAAACTAAACGATCAGGATATTCTCATTGTTGAAGGAATTCACGGTATGAATCCCGATCTGATACCCGAGATTGACAAAAAAAATACATTCAAAATATTTATTTCCGCACTCACACAAATATCGTTCGACGAACATACCCTAATCTCAACAACCGACAACCGGTTAATAAGGCGGATTATTCGCGACAGCCAGTATAGAGGCTACAATGCTGCCGATACCATAAAACGCTGGCCATCGGTAATAAGAGGAGAGGAGCGCAATATTTTCCCCTACCAGGAAAATGCTGATGTTATGTTCAATTCGGCCACACTGTACGAACTTGCCGTATTGAAAAAATATGCCGAGCCGCTTTTGAAACTTGTACCCGAAAATCAGATAGAATATGCCGAATCGGTCAGACTGCTAAGATTTTTTTCTTACTTCAAGCCAATAGATGATGGCGAAATACCACCAACATCGCTGTTACGCGAATTTTTAGGCGGGAGCAGTTTTGTATATTAGTTATTTTGAAAAATGCCGGCGAATAATTGTCTATTACGAACTCGCGCCGGAGGCTATATCGCAACCTTTTTATTTAAGTAATTGTTGCCAACACTATTTATATTTAAGAAAAACATACAGCAAAATATGCCCGGTTCAAAAACAGTAAATCACGAAGGAATTGTCAAAAAAATTGATGACAAGTTTGTTACGGTAGCAATAACATCAGTATCGGCATGTTCAGGTTGCCATGCCGAAGGAGTGTGCTCGGTGTCGGGAAAACAAGAGAAAACAATCGATATAAAAGGTTCTTATAATTTAAAAGAAGGCGATTGTGTTATTGTGCAAATGGAAAAATCGTTGGGATATTCAGCCATCGTTTTAGTATATCTTATACCTTTAGTAATTTTAATAACAACTCTTATTGTATTTCTTGTCCTGGAACTCAAAGAATCTCATGCCGGAATTATTGCATTACTGTCAATTTTTATGTATTATATTTCTTTATTGCTATGCAAAAAGAAGATAAATAATAAATTTGCATTTTCATTAAAAATTTGATAAATGAGTTCAACAATAATTGTTACAATAATAAGTTTAAGTTTGCTTGCAGCCGTTTCTGCCGTTATACTCTACTTTGTGGCTCAAAAATTTCATGTAAATGAAGATCCGCGTATCGACGACGTACAGGCCGCCCTGCCTGCCGCCAACTGTGGAGGATGCGGTTTTGCAGGATGTAGAAACTTTGCTGAAGCTCTTGTTGCCGCCGAAACGTTCGATGGTTTAAATTGCCCCGTTGGCGGAAGCGAAGTTATGAAACTTATTGCCGGTATGCTTGGAAAAGCGGCAGACGAAACCGAGCCGTTAACGGCGGTGTTATTATGTAACGGAACTCCAGAGTTCAGGCCAAGAACAACTCGTTATGACGGAGTTGAAAGCTGTCGCATACAGCATAACCTTTATATTGGAGAAACAAACTGCTCTTATGGCTGCCTTGGAAACGGCGATTGTGTAAAAGCATGCAAGTTTGGCGCTATAAAAATAGATAATTCAACAAAGTTACCTGTTATTGACGACAGTAAGTGTGTCGCATGCGGAGCTTGTGTAAAATCGTGCCCCAGAAACCTTATTGAACTGCGCAAAAAAGAAAAGAAAGATAGAAAAATATATGTGGCATGCTCTAACTGCGACAAAGGTGCAATTGCCATAAAAGCATGTAAAGCTGCGTGTATTGCCTGCAGTAAATGTTTAAAAGTTTGTGAGTTCGGAGCTATTACAATCGAGAAAAATTTAGCGCATATTGATGCAAAAAAATGTAAATTATGCAGAAAATGCGTAGCAGAATGTTCTACAAAATCTATTTTGGAATTTAACTTTCCGCCCCGCAAGCCCAAAGTTGAAACTGAAAGTATAACAATTAACGGTTGAAAAAACATAAATGATGATTCGTTATAAAACATCTAATACATTTCCGAAAGGAGGGATACACCCTCCCGAATATAAGTTGACCCAAAACGTTCCAATTAAGCCGCTGCCAATTCCGAAAAGCGTGATGATACCAATATCGCAGCATATAGGCGCTGTTGCAGCTCCTGTTGTAGCCAAAGGCGACTATGTTAAAACAGGACAGTTAATTGCTTCCGCAAACGGTTTTGTTTCTTCCAATATACATTCTTCGGTTTCGGGAATTGTAAGTAAAATAGATACCATTATCGATGCAAGTGGTTACAGGCAAAATGCAATTTTTATCGATGTTCAGGGCGATGAATGGGTTGATTCAATAGACAGGTCTGCCGATGTGATAAGTAAAATTGAACTTGCACCCGAACAGATAATTGAAAAATGTAAGGAATCGGGAATTGTAGGGCTTGGAGGTGCTACATTCCCATCGCACGTGAAGTTGGCCGTTCCAAAAGATAAAAAATGTAATACCATTATTATAAATGGCGTTGAATGTGAGCCTTACCTTACATCAGACCACAGGCTTATGCTCGAAAAAGGCGAAGAAATACTTATCGGAATTGCAATACTTATGAAAGCCTTAGACGTTGAAAAGGCAATGGTAGGTATTGAAAGCAATAAGCCCGATGCAGTTGAACATTTAAAAGAACTTGCCAAACGGTTTCCGGGTATTTCTATTCACAGTCTTACCGTAAAATATCCGCAGGGAGCCGAAAAGCAGTTAATTAAAACGTTAACCGGCAGAGAGGTCCCTTCGGGCAAATTACCGATAGATGTGAACGCGGTAGTTCATAACGTAGCCACTGCCTATGCGGTTTACGAAGCTGTTCAAAAAAATAAACCTTTAATTGAAAGAGTTGTTACAGTAACCGGAAAATCTCTCCCTGCTCCGGGTAATTATCTTGTTCGGATAGGTTCGCCGGTAAGCAGTTTGATTGAAGCCGCAGGCGGATTGCCCGACGACACAGGGAAAATTGTAAGTGGCGGCCCTATGATGGGCAAAGCGCTCCAGAATACCGGCGTTCCTGCATCTAAAGGAATGTCGGGGATTGTACTGTTTCGGGCTTCCGAATCCACAAGGGTAGAAAAAATAGCGTGCATACGGTGTGCAAAATGTGTTACAGCCTGTCCAATGAACCTTGAGCCGCACTTGCTGGCGACATTATCAATGAAAGCAATGTTTGAACGAGCCGAAGATGAGAAAGTTACAGACTGTATAGAATGTGGCTCGTGCAGTTATACATGTCCTGCAGGCCGGCCTTCGTTAGACTATATAAGGCTCGGTAAATCGACCGTAATGAAAATGATCCGCGAAAGAAACATAAAATAACAGAAATACAAATTACATGAACAACCAGCTCAATGTATCGCTATCGCCCCACATTCATGGAAGGGAAACAACTGAAAAACTGATGTTTGGAGTGGTTATAGCGCTTTTGCCGGCACTTGTTGCTTCTATAATATTTTTCGGTGCAGGAGCCATAATAACAACAGCAACCGCAGTTATCTCATGTATAGTTTTTGAATATCTGATACAAAAATTTATACTGTGTAAACCAATATCAATAACCGATGGTTCGGCATTGGTAACAGGCCTGTTGCTGGCGTTGAATCTTCCATCGAATATACCTGCATATATGGTAATTATTGGTAGTCTCATAGCTATTGGAGTTGCGAAAATGACTTTCGGCGGATTAGGTAATAATCCTTTCAACCCTGCGCTTGTGGGAAGAGTATTTTTGCTGATATCATTTCCTTCACAAATGACTACATGGCCTGTTCCCGCAGGTTTTGCAACAGGTTATGCCGATGCTGTTACGGGTGCAACACCGCTTGCAGTAATAAAAGAAGGAGTAAAAAACGGAGAATCCGTATCGGAATTAATGCAAGCAATTCCATCAACAGTCGAATTGTTATTGGGCAAACTGGGAGGCTCTATCGGCGAAGTTTCGGCATTGGCGCTTCTTATAGGCTTTATTTATTTGCTGTATAAAAAAATCATCACGTGGCATATACCGGTATCGGTTATCGGTAGCCTCGCGTTGTTTACTTCAATTCTATGGGTATTTAATCCTGATATTTATGCCGGTCCTGCTTTTCATATACTTTCCGGAGGAGTTCTTCTTGGGGCTATATTTATGGCCACCGATTATGTAACGTCGCCAATGAATTCGAAAGCAATGATATTATATGGATGCGGAATAGGGCTGCTCACTGCAATTATAAGAATATGGGGAGCATACCCCGAGGGAGTTTCTTTTGCAATACTTATTATGAACGCTTTTGTTCCGCTTATGAATGCTTACATTAAACCTAAAAGATTTGGAGAGGAGATAAAAAATGGCTAAGACAGAGTCCTCATTTAAAAACATGGTTATATCGCTTACGTTGATTTCGTTGATAGTAGCGGCCGGGCTTGGGTTGATATATGAATCTACAAAAGGCCCTATAGAACAATCAGTGCTTAACAAGAAGATTGAAGCAATTAAGCAGGTTGTGCCTGAATTTAACAACGATCCGTATTCGGAAATGCTTAGAGTTCCCACCGGCGAAGGCGACAGTCTCGATGTTTATCCTGCAAAAATGAACGACAATACGGTAGGGTATGCAGTAACTACTTATACGAAAAACGGTTTCAGCGGCGATATTTCATTAATGGTCGGTTTTAAAGCCGATGGTTCGATACACAATATTGCAGTTCTTGAACAAAAAGAAACTCCGGGGCTGGGAACCAAAATGGACGAACCATTGTTTAAAGATCAGTTTAAAGATAAAAATCCTGCCGAAACCGTTATTAAAGTAAAAAACGACGGTGGCCAGATTGATGCAATCACATCTGCAACAATAAGTTCACGGGCTTTCTGCGAAGCAGTTCAGCGGGCATATAACACATTACAGGAAGGAGGTTTAAAATGAACCAGTTAAAAAATTTCACAAAAGGATTTATAAAAGAAAATCCAATACTTGTTCTGGTACTTGGAACATGCCCTACGCTTGCTACAACATCGTCGGCAATAAACGGTTTGGGTATGGGAATTGCAACAACTTTTGTATTAATAGGCTCAAATGTATTTGTTTCGTTATTGTCGAGTTTAATACCCGACAAGGTTAGGATACCTGCATTTATAGTAATTATTGCATCGTTTGTTACAATTGTCGATTTGCTTATGCAAGCCTACGTTCCATCGCTGTACGAAACGCTTGGAATATTTATTCCGCTAATTGTGGTAAACTGTATTATACTTGGAAGAGCGGAGGCTTTTGCGAGTAAGAACAACGTTTTTTCGTCGCTGATAGATGCCTGTGGAATGGGGCTTGGATTTACCGCGGCGCTTGGACTTTTGGGAGCGTTCAGAGAACTTGTTGGCAGCGGATCGATATTCGGATGGAAATTTATCTCCGGCGATGGAATTCTCGTATTTATTCTTGCACCCGGAGCATTTCTTGCTCTCGGATATTTAATTGCATTAGTAAACCGGATAAAAAATCATAACTCGTAAAAATTATGGAATACATATTAATAATAATATCGGCAGTATTCGTTAATAACGTTGTTCTTGCGCAGTTTCTCGGAATATGTCCGTTTCTTGGTGTTTCAAACAAAATAAGTACGGCAATCGGAATGTCGGTAGCTGTTACATTTGTTATAACATTAGCAATAATAGCAACATATCTTATTCAGATATACATACTTAATCCGTTAGGAATAAGTTTCATGCAAACAATTACTTTTATTCTTGTAATTGCTTCGCTTGTTCAAATGGTAGAAATAATACTGAAAAAAGTAAGTAAGCCACTCTACCAGGCGCTTGGTATTTTTCTTCCGCTCATAACAACCAACTGTGCCGTACTGGGAGTTGCAATACTCGTTATCAAGAAAAATTACAACCTGCTCGAAGGAGTTATTTACGGAGCTTCAACAGCTATTGGTTTCGGGCTTGCCCTGGTAATACTTGCAGGAATAAGAGAACAACTCGAACTCGCCGATATTCCGGAAGGAATGAAAGGTGTGCCTGTATCGCTAATAACGGCGGGTATATTGGCTATCGCGTTTATGGGATTTACCGGATTGGTTTAATTCATGAACGCGACACTTAATTGACAGTTGACAGTTAACAATTGTAAATTAATAATTAGTGGATATATCGGCTAAAATCGAGTATAACCCAACCCAATAACAACGCCTTGGGAAATACTTAAAAATTAAGAGATTTATGCTCAGTAAACCAGCCTGAATGGGCTGGACTTTCATAACCGCACGGCGTGGCGTTGCCTGTGGACTAAGAGATGAAACAATAAAAGTCCCCTTTATGGGCATTCTTTAAGAGGGCTATCAGCTGAAAACACGGTATAATTCAGTTTATTACAGAAATTCAATGTAATAAATATACATGACCCGGCAATTGGATAAAACAACACCTATTAAAATATTGGTGGCAGCTATAATTATTTTTCGCTCTAAACTATAATTTTGCCAATTCGTTACCTATTTGCCTTATAACGACTTTAATTTCATTTTCACGATCGATGGAAGGTTTTTTTGTTCCTCGAATATATGCAGCTAAAAGGCTTTGTTGAATTCCCAAACGGCGGGCAACAGCCGATACGTTCAATTCCGGATGTGTAATAAACAGGCGGGAAATACCTTCAGGTTCCAAGTTATTGTAGTAAAAACTCTCGTAAGACATATCTTCGTCAATATCAGGCCAATGTATCCCTGAAAACGTAGTGCGGTAGTTTTTTCTCTGTTCTTTGGTTGCGTCTAAAAGACGACTGTACCACAAAAGAGATTGCCACAACGTTTCACCTTTTTCCGTAAGGATAAAAATCTTGTTACCCTCGAACCATAATTTACTAATTTTAATTTCCATTTTTAAAGATTTTACGCCATTCGTTAATGAAATTTTCTTTATTTTCCTCTAAAACACTTTCCGCCAATCTTAAATCTTTTACTTTTAACCCGTGGTTATAAACAAGAACTATCTCATTTTCTATTTCAAACTTGGCTTCACCGTATCTGCTTTCAACGTGAACGTGAATCGGATTATGATCTCTTGTATAGAAATAAAATCGAAGCCCGAATAAAAATAATATAGTTGGCATATATTTTCCATTTTTATTATTATGCTGTAAAGATAAGGATATAATTTTATATCCTAAAACATTAAATCAATTAAAAAAATTATACTCGGTAATACAGCCTGAATGGGCTGGACTTTTATAACCGCACGCTGGGTGCGGCGTTGCCTGTGGAATAAGAAATGGAATAATTAAGGGCTTTCTTTAGTAGAGCAGAGCTATCGACTAAAAGCCGAGCATAACCCAACCCAACGGTAGCACCTTGAGGAATAATTCAGAATTAAAAATTAAGAGATTTTTTAATTCTTTTGTACCTTTGCACAAAAATTTAATCAGTGCATGGAATTGCAGGTTATTAAAAACAAAATACACGAAATCAGAGGCTTTAGCGTAATGTTCGACTTCGATTTGGCCGAGATGTATCAGGTTGAAACACGAGAAATAAACCAAAAGGTCAAACGTAATATAAAACGATTCCCGCCCGATTTTATGTTTCAACTTACGCCACAGGAATTTAGAAACTTGAAATCACAAATTGTGACATCAAGTTGGGGCGGCACAAGAAAATTACCACATGTTTTCACCGAGCAGGGAATTGCAATGCTGTCGGGGCTACTGGGCAGCGATATTGCCATATCTGTAAACATCAGCATTATGAGAGCATTTGTCGCCATGCGTCAATTAATGACAAACCCGTCTGTAAACAATGTAAAAGAACTGCAAAACGAAGTCATGGAATTAAAACAATACATCGAAAAAGTTTTTACTGACTACAACGATATCAATGAAGATACCCGCATCCAACTCGAACTCATCAACGAAACACTAGCCGAACTGCAATCTAAGAACAACCGGATTAACCGCCCCAGAAACCCTATCGGATTCAAAATAGACAATTCCCCCTCTTCCCCTGAATAGGCAGGGCTGTTAAGTTATTTTGTAACGTGTTGCGTAATTAGTTTAGTTATAAGGTAGTTTTGTCGGTTTTATTTTCTCTTGCTTTTTTGTCTTGACACAAAAAAGTAAGCAAAAAAAGTCAAGACTGCGCCCGCTTTGCACGAAAAACTCGCGCTTGTAGGCTAAAATCTTCAAAACTTGCTCCTTTGTTGCTCAAACAGGGAAGATTTTTAACGCCAACTTCACTTGTTTTTCGGCTCACCGGACGAGGCCTAAGAAAGTTGGCTAAACAAGCGTTGTTGTATATTCCTGTTTTCAATAATTTATCTGATAACTTAACAACCTTGCCCTGAATAGGGAGAATAAGAGAACGAAAACAAACCAATTAATACTCTAGCTGAGCGGCAACACCTTGGCATAAAAAAAGCGGCCATTGGCCGCTTTTTTTAAATCATTTTATCTAACAGTTTGGTTAACTACCACTACCTACTACTATAGTTAACGGAACCTCAACTGATTTCACCTTACCGAAACGGTCGGTTACTCTTACACCAATCTTGGTTGTAGTAGTATTAGTAATATTCTGAGCTGTAATTGACAATACAGACTTCACTGTGGTATTAGCTGAACCAGTCAACACAGGCTCTATTGCAGTAAAGTATGTTACTCCGTTTTCAATTACTGTACCAATGGCTGTGTCGTATCCTGTAATTTGATATACGGTAACATCATTCGGAACAAAGAACTCAACCTTGTCAATGTATGCGTAATCGTAAACTACACCACCGGCACCGTTTATTTTATCTACACGGAACAAACTGTAAGCACCTGAATTAGTATAGTTGTAGCCTTTAATATCTGCGTCGGTAATAGACCAAACATTTGAACCAACAGAAGCAGCTTCAACATTACCTGTTGTTGATGTTCCTTCAATTCTACCTTCGAAGAGGGCGCTCATAATCTTCATATTGAAGTCGAGAGCATCTTTTTCGGCCTGTGTGTAATCGTAAACATTGAGGTATTTATCAACACCAACAATCATTGCCAGTTCTTTGCCGTATGCATCGTTGGCTTTGCTGCCGCCGTACTGGTTAACAAGTTCAACAACAGATGAAGTAAATGAAGGCGTACCTGCTACTTCTGTTCCCAAAATACCACCTGTTACCGGAACGGTTACCTTTGTATTTGCAAGAACATCAGTACCCGGAACTTTCTGAGTATTAAAATCTTTAAGAGCCAGTTCAACAGAGTTAATCCAACGCTTACTGTTTGTGCTTACACCAAAGCGTGTGAAACCTCCATCATAAGGAGTAGTACCGCTGTGGTTGTTAAGAGATGGCGTGCCATTGTAAACGTTAAAGAACGTAGAATTTTCGTGTCCTGTAACATTGTAGAACGCACCTGCAGCCCAAGTATTAGGAGTTTTGTAGTAAGCATTCAGTACGTTACCATTCCAGTATGCAGCTTCTTTCTGGAACATTTCGCTAAGCGGCGGAATTACCGGAGTAAAGCTAACGTTAGCAGTATTCAGGTAGTTACCATCAGCGTCAGAGAACTCAATTCCTAAAATGTATTCTTTGTTAAGTTCGAATACAGGTAGGTTAGCTCCATAAGAATATTCAGGAGTAAAGACAACAGTGCGTGCTTTATACATATCATTACCAGCAATAGTAACAGCGACACCGTTTTGATCTTTAAACGCAATAGCATTGGCTCCTACATTGGTTTTGAAAGCACCAAGTTCAGTTCCTTCGAGGGCTGTACCACCTACAGATACCGATACAATCGACCATGTTTTGGCGCCTCTTTGTGCATCTTGCCAACGGCTTCTCATGTTAGAACCGCCAATAGCCTGCTGTGCCAATGCGTCGAACATAGGAGTCATTGGAACGTTAACCGCAGTACTGGTTACTAATGCGCCCGTTCGTGTGTCTTCATCCTGGATAGTATAGTTACCTATTGCCATAACAGACGACAAGTTTGAACGAACCGGAAGAATGTTAATTACTTCCCAGTAGATGTTACCGTCAACTCCAAGTTTATAAACGTTCAGGTCGAAGTCGGCCAGTGTAATTGCATCCGGCATTGCATTAACCGTAAATGTACCGGCTTTCTTGTCAACACTAATGGTGAACATTTCTGTGTTGAAATCGCTGTTTGGTGCAACATAATAATCTAATACATAAGCAGCCGTAACAGGAGTAGCCCCTAAATCAATACCGTCAGTCTGGTCAAATTTAAGGCTGTAAGGAATACCTGTTTTAATTTTAGAAGAAGTACCTACAATTACAGCAATGTCAGTATCGTTTGTTGCTGTTGTTGAAAGAGCGTTTACACGAGCTTCTTTCGATACAACTTCCCTGTAATCAACTGTCCAATGAGTGTATTCAGAAGAACGTGTATTTGAGTTTGTTTCAACAAGGGTATATAATGGCTCGTCAAGAACATTAAAGAGGTCTGTATATGCTGCAGGAGTAGCATACTTGTCGGCGGTATAACCTGTTGGAACGAAATACAGCGCGCTCGAAGCAGCAGCCTTGGTGAACAAACCGGTAACAAGTTCCGGAGTGCCTACAAGTATCGGCAACTGTTCTCCTTTTGAATTTTCTACAATGAAGTTCATTTTCGAAATATCAATACCAGCCGGATGTACCTGAACAAGGAAACCTTTACGTTCTGCACCTTTGGTGCCAAGCGTATTGAGAACCTGTGTTTTAACAACATCGGTCATTGCACTCCAACTTTCCAGAGGGTCGCCGGTCATTGCGCTGACTGTGCCAGAATTATTAACATCGACTTTGAAGTCAGCTACACGATGAAAATTAACCGTAAATGTATCTCCATCACTGTTCTTTAGGTCTCCTGTCCTCGATATGTTTTCTGAACCGGCTCCTTTGCCTTCAATCCAACCAAGAATGTCGAGTTTAGCTAAACCGCCACCTGACTTGGGTAAAATGAATTTTTCAAGTGTTGTAGAACCCTTTTTGGCCATCCAAAGTTCGTAGTTTCCACCTGCATCAACAATGTACCCTCCGGTAGCGTAAATTTCAGACTTTGTCCAAACTACTGCTCCGTCGCTGCCTGTTGTTGCAAATTCAAGATAACCGTCGGTAGATACACGCGGATTACCGGCAACAATTTGATAGTTGGTTTTTACGCCGTCAGAGTACCAGTAACCGTCTGCACCCATAGAAACCGGTCCACCCGGGGTACCGGTAATCGGTACTGTTTTTGTGTCTCCGTTTGAGTACGTTACAGTGAGAGTACCATTACTGCCAGTAACACTGGTAACAACGGCACCGTCTTTAGGAATAAGTTTCTCAAGTTGGTCAAGTCTTACTTCAATGGCTTCGATATCGTCGTCATAGTTTTTACAACCTACGAAACCGATACTTAAAGAAAGTACGAACGTACTGAGAAACAACAATTTAAAAAAGATGTTTTTCTTCATACTAAATTAAAATTAAAATTAAAAAAATTAAACTCTATATAATTTTATAAAAATATATTACAGTTTTTATAAAAACGTTTTCTACTGTTTACAGGGACAATTTTATAAAAAAAACCGTTCACCCCTTACTTTAACAGATAGCAAATATATAAGTTTTTTATAAATCAAAAAAGAATTGCACTTTTTTTTTGATTTTTTTATCACAATATTATAAAAATATTACGTATGCCGCTGTGCGGTAAAATATGCTTTGGGGTATTGTATTGTACCTGTTTCTTTGTAATTTATTATAAATAAGCGATTTTGGGGGGGGGGGGGGGGGGGGGGGGGGGGGGGGGGGGGGGGGGGGGGTGGTGGGGGGGGGGGGGGGGGGGG
>JAITWJ010000082.1 GCA_031285325.1 Bacteroidales bacterium | reverse complement strand
TTCTCCGGACATGGCCTGCTTTAAATCTGTGCGGAATAAATTTATATTCACTTTGGGTATAAAACTTTGAATTAACCGATTTCAATTATTATAAATATGAAAAAAAATAAAGCCGGTATCAGCAATCAATGACATATAAAGAATAGAAATATATTTCATTAGCATATTTTTATAAAATTTAGCATTATATTGTATTTTCTATGATGAGGTATTGTTGTAAAATGTTAACACTTTGTTGTTCATAAAAATATTTTTACGTTGCGTTAGTACTTCCATGTATTTTTTAAAAAATATGTACTTTAGCAATATATAGTTGTTGTGAAATTTTAAAAAATAAATCTAAAATATTCATGTTAAAACTCTTAATGATTCAAGCAGATTTAGCTACAGAAATGGGTGGTACATCTGCACAACAGGAAGGTATTTCTACTAAATTTATTGATTTAGCAATGAAGGGAGGATGGATAATGATTCCTATAATTGCCTTGTCTATAATAGCAGTTTATATATTTTTCGACCGGTATTTTGCCATAAGAAAAGCAGGTAAATTTGATTCCAGTCTTTTAGAAAAAATAAAAATGCATATAACAACCGGCAAAATCGATACCGCTATAACTATTTGTAGGAGTAATCCAAGTCCTGCATCAATGATGCTCGAAAAAGGTATCACTCGAATTGGCAGACCATTAAACGATGTGAATACTGCAATTGAAAATGTAGGCAATCTTGAAATTTCAAAACTTGAAAAAGGATTGCCCATGCTTGCGTCAGTTGCAGGAGGAGCTCCAATGATCGGATTTCTCGGTACTGTTATGGGAATGATCCAGGCCTTTTACGACATGTCTAACGCGGGTAGTAATATTGACGTAACTTTACTGTCAACAGGTATATATCAGGCTATGGTAACAACAGTTGCAGGACTAATAGTAGGAATTATAGCATATTTTGCATACAATATTTTAGTTGCGAATATTGAAAAAGTTGTTTTCAAAATGGAAATAACAACTTCGGAATTTATGGATTTATTAAATGAACCAGTTTAAACATATAACATGGCGCTTAAAGTAAGAAATAAGGTAAATGCCGTTTTCAGTATGGCGTCAATGACCGACATAGTGTTCTTGTTGCTTATCTTTTTTATGGTAACTTCCACGTTGATTGCGCCCAATGCGTTAAAGCTTTTGTTGCCTCAAAGTAATAATCAAACAGCGGCAAAACCTATAACAACAATATCCATAACAAGAGATTTAAAATATTACATTAATGATAACGGAGCTATAAAATCAGTAAGTTTTCAGGAAATAGAACCTTTTTTGCAAAACAGATATGGTATTGGCAACGATGAGATTTTTATTTCATTACATACCGATAGGTCTGTTCCTGTTGAACAAGTAGTAAAAATTATGAACATAGCCTTGAAAAATGGCTATAAAATGATTTTGGCAACAGCACCTGAAGAATAAGTTTTGGGAATTGTATATCGCTTAAATATAGGAGTGAAATTAATTTTTGTCAAGTGCAATATTATAAACAACATAAAAAAGGAATTATAGGTACATTTATTTTTCATGTAATAGTGTTTATGATACTTATTTTTCTTGGATTTTTCACTCCGCTGCCTTTGCCTGGTGAAGAAGGGATTCTTGTTAATTTTGGTACCAGCAATATTGGTTTTGGTGAAGTTGAATCTGGCCCTGCTCAAAATAATAATCTTGAATCAATTCAACGAGATGAAATAGAGACTTCTTCATCACAACCCCAGCCTATTTCGAATTCATCTTCAACTTTAGGTCAGGAAACCTCAGGAGAAACAGTTGTAACCCAGAATATAGAGCAAACAGCAGTTATTAATAATGCAGCCGAAGAAGCAAGAAGAGAAGAAGTTGACAGAAGGCAAAAACAATTTGAAGAAGAACGTCAACGCCAAGTAGAACTTGAAAGCCAAAGAGTTGCCGAAACAGAAAGAATAAGAAGAGAAGAACAACAAAGAATAAGTGAAATAAATACAAGAACACAGAATGCTTTCAATAATAACGGAATTGGTTCCGATCAACAGAGTAACGGCACAAGAACAGGAGAAGGTGTTACTTTCCCGGAAGGAAACCACGGTTTAATAACAGGCAATTCAAATACCAATAACTATGGACAGAGTAATAGTGGTTCAGGAATCTCATTCAGTTTAGCAGGACGTTCCGCCCTTTCGCTTCCCAAGCCTAACTACCCCGGATATGATGAAGGTATAGTTGTTGTGAGTGTTACAGTTGATAAAAACGGTAATGTTACTGCTGCTGACCCAGGTGTTAGGGGAACAACTATTATGAATCGTCAATTCTGGATTGAAGCCCAACAGGCAGCATTAAAAGCAGAATTTGATATTAAAGAAAATTCTCCTATACAACAGGGAACAATTACTTACCGTTTTACCCTTCAGGCTCCACTGTAATAGGTGCCACCTTAGCTGTTATTCTTGGAAATAGTAATTATCCGTTGCACACGTTGGGCTTAATGCACACGTACAACACAAAAGATGTCAAAGAGCAGATACTGCAAGCACAAGAAAATATATTTAACAAACTACCTAAACCACCTGATGAGTCCGTTCGCAAAGCCGTACGGGAAAGAATCAACAAGGACTTTAGCCACTGGAGTGCGGCCCTCTTTACATATACGGCTACGCAAACAGACAATGTACTCGATTACTTTAACAAAGGTACTGATTACGCAATATGGTACTGGCAATGGAGACTAATATGGAACAAATTGAGAGAAAGAAACAGGGACTAATGCCGGTATTGGTGATACTGGCAATGGCAGCAACGAGCAGTTGCACGATATTGACAACTTCAAAAAGCAATGATATGGAACAGGACTTGCAAATAGACAGTACCCTGATAATGGATAAATTTTATGTGAGTTTGTTCAATGAAAATCAGGAGAGAGGTCGTTGGGAATACATTGCTCCCGATGGGACGAAGGTATGGGCAAATAGAGGCAAGGATAATTATTTGATTCAATTAATCCCTGCCCATGATTACTATGTGTTGGCGCAGTATTACGATGAGCATGGTCGTATTAGAGAGAGAGGCAAATTCTCATGGCACAATGGTTTCGCAATGGGAACGGAAGTCGGTGACTGGGAGTACTACGACGGAAACGGTATCAAGACAGTGGTTAACAAAGACACATACGGCGAGTTGACTTACGAGGATGTCATTCGTAAATTGGAGGCGAGGGGGATACTGAATAGAAGAACCGGAAAAAACAGAGAGGACTTGAAAATTTATTTTCACCCGACAGAAAGTTATTGGTATGTATTCATAGTAAACGGAGCAGGGACAATTGAGGGTAAATACTGCGAGATACACATCCACAAGGATACCGGGCGTATTCTTGAAGATCAAAAAGGGCCATTCTATATTATTGATAGTGCCGTGCCACCAACTCCATGATAAAGCACAATGCAGGAACCTACAAGATATGTGACAAAAGCCCATTTGACAACAAATCGGAGCGGCATGGCCAATGAGGAATACTTTGAATTCACTCATTTGGTGAGTTGTGTTCGGGAGACTGGCCGGGGGGCGTATTTCTATGTATCTGACCTAAAAATCAATGTGGAAGACAAGTCTAAACTTGCGTTCGTTTTTCAAATTGACATAGAACACATCCATTTGAAATTGTCCCCAACACTTAGAAAAGCAATGGATTTTATACAAACTATGTCCATGACTAGATTGAGGTTGCTGCCAATAATAAAGTAATGATATAAACACAAGGTAAAGTTTAACACACAATAGAAATGGGATTCATAATTAAACCGTTCATCTCTGTGGGAAATTTGGAGTTTGGTTCAGACAGAGAGTTTGTAAATGCCACTTTACAGTTTGAATTTAAGGCTGTATTTGAAAAAACTTTAGACGGAACAGAGTTCGTTTCGGATCATTACCGGGATGAAGGTCTGATGTTAGGGTATTTTACAGACGATCTAAAGTTAGCGTATGTCATTCTAAGTGATCCATGTGAAGTGATTTTTGAGGGAGAAGATTTGATGTCCATGAACTACCATGAATGCTTGGACTTTATGAAAAAATTTGACGAAAACATCGAGGAAGAAGAATACGTAGGTTTTACAAGTTACAAATACGGCATCTCGATTTATGCGGAAAATGCCGCCGAAGATCCGGATTGTGATGTAGAAGCGGTTACGGTTGGTAAAGAAGGGTATTTCAAAAAATAGGAGTCAACAGTGTGAACATCAGTACATACCGAGTTTGGCGGAATAAATTTAGCTATACTCTGACTTCAATATACATAGCACAATTATTAAACTGTGCGTTGATTGCTGAATTTTGTCAGTTTTCTCCAGACGAAAGCAATCAGTCCGGTTTTCGTTAGCCTTCGCAAGATTGTTGCAGGTGATATCTGCTCATGCCGAGGTGGTAAAGTTTTCGGATGTGGGTTTCAATTGCCACCACGAGTCTTGGATATTTTCGCGATGAGAGAGTTGTCCGAACATCATCGTAAGTAGTAGGAAAAGGATTTTATGTATCTGTTTTACTGATATTTACTAGCGATATAGTTAAAGTGGTTTCGATCTAAAAACTCGGTAAATTTGGCGAAAATGTACTTGTTTATTCATAACAGCCTGATTCAGACTGCAAAACTAATTGCAAATCCGTTGATTCTAAAAACGCCTACAACAAATTGAATCTAAATTATTGCAAAGAATTTTTATCACTTTTTAGTGGACACTAATAAAAACACTATATAACTAATTTTGAACCGTTATATTTGTCAAGTTAAAAGTAGAAGAGTGAAAAATTAAAAAAATAATTATATTTATACCTAAAACAAATTGTGTTTGGATTTTATAAAATTATTAAACCTAACTATAAACATTATAAGTATGAAAAAATTAAATTTATCGCTACTGTTATCTGTTGCTATTATTTCGGTTTACGCACAACCTGTGTTGATTGCTCCCGGTGCCGAGATTGTTAGAGCTGGCACAGGTTATGGTTTTACAGAAGGGCCAGCCGTTGACAAAGATGGAAAAATATATTTTTCCGATCAAATTAACGATCGTATTTATATTTGGGAAGAAGGAAAAGAATGTTCGCTTTGGTTAGAAGGAACATATCGTGCAAATGGTATGATGTTTGACAAACGCGGGCGACTTGTAGCTTGTACGGAATTAAAAAACGAACTTGGTTATTTCGACAAGAATAAAAAGTACCACGTTATTGCCGGTGGTTACAATGGGAAACTTTTAAATGGCCCTAACGATTTATGGATTACCCCCAACGGTTATTATTTTACAGACCCATATTGGCAGCGCGACTTTTGGCCAAAAGACAGAGTAGAGGAGCAAGATGTGAAAGGTGTGTATTTTGTTAACAAAAAAGGCGAAATTAAACGCGTTATAGATGATTTCAGGTTACCTAACGGTATATTTGGATCATTAGACGGAAAAATACTTTTTGTTGCCGATATGATGGGTAGAAAAACTTGGAAATATACCATACAGCCTAACGGAGATTTAACAGACAAAACTCCTTTTATAGAAAGTGGCTCGGATGGTATGACTGTTGACAACCTCGGGAATTTTTATATTACCGCAAGAGGAAGAATTCAGGTTTATTCTCCTGAAGGAGAATTTATCCAAGATATTAACGTACCTGAATCACCTACCAATGTTACTTTTGGCGGGAAAAACCGCGATATCCTTTTTATAACGGCATGGACTTCGGTTTATACTTTGAAAATGAATGTGAAAGGTATTCTGTAAAATACTTTTGGGTATGATTTTGAAAAATCATGTTCAAGTAGCCTCAATTATGTTAAATAAACAAAAGTTTTATTTTATGTAATCGAGGCTACGTTGTTTGTTTTATGTTTTTTATTTGCCCGATTTATTCGCTATAAATATAAGCTCTAAGTGTCTTATATTCAGTAAATATTCAAGTGCTAAAACGATCTTATAGTCTTTTGGATCTTGAGCTATAACTACATATCTATGTAGAATTTTGGTAGAGTCTTCTGGTTTATAAACAAAAAAACTGCTGCAGCTACCTGCAACAGTTTAACGATTTTAAAATGTGACTCAGCTGGGATTCGAACCCAGGACCCCATCCTTAAAAGGGATGTGCTCTACCTGCTGAGCTACTGAGTCATCCTCTCTTGATACCTTTGTTTCTCAAAGGCGGTTGCAAAAGTAATATTTTTTTTCATCCAAACAAACCTGGTTAGGTTTTTTAAAGAGGAAATAAGTTTATTTACATTAAAAAATAAGTTTTATTTTATGTGTCTCAGATATAAAATATTGTAAATTATGTGTTTATTGCAACAACTTTGTGTTATATTCGTTTTTCTAAAATCAAATAAATATTATAAAACATTTTGTGTTAAAAAGATGTTAAAATAGAATTTATTAAAATTTTAAATTTATCCAATACCGGAACTGTTATAAGAAGACAAAAAAATAATAATATGCCTTAGTTCATTATTACTATTTTTGGTGTAATTTCAACCTGAAAATTTAATTTAGTTCGGTATGATACCAGAAGAATTTCTATATTATGTTTGGGAACAACAACTTTTTTACAATGAAAACATCAGAACTGCTGCTGGCGAAAATCTTGAGATTATAAACATTGGAAGGCGAAATTACAACTCAGGCCCCGATTTTTTTAATGCCAAAGTAAAAATAGGCCAAACGATATGGGCAGGAAATGTTGAAATACATAAAAAGTCGTCGGATTGGCAACTACATAATCACCATGCAGATAAAGCTTATGATTCGGTTATTCTGCATGTGGTAGAAGAAAATGATAAACATATTTTTCGTACTAATGGGGATAAAATCCCTGTTTTTTGTATAAAATATCCCGAACATATTAAACAAAATTACCGGCAGCTTTTAGATTCTAAAACATGGATAGCCTGTCAAAACCAGTTTCATAAAATAAACCCTGTAATATTGCAAATAGGTTTTAATCGGCTTATGATTGAGCGTTTGGAGGCTAAAACAAACGAAATAATTGAGCGACTTCATCAAAATAACAACGATTGGAATGAAACTTTTTATCATGTGCTTGCTCGTATGTTTGGATTTAAGATTAACAGTCTTCCTTTCGAAATGCTGGCTAAATCACTACCACTGCGAATACTTGCCAAACACAGAGATAAAATTTTTCAACTTGAAGCACTTTTTTTTGGTAATTCAGGACTACTTAACCAACAATTAATTGGCGACAATTATTATATGAAACTGCGTGAAGAATATTCGTTTTTTTTCAGAAAATATAAATTATCAGGTATAGAAGGGCATTTATGGAAATTTATGCGGTTACGGCCTGTGAATTTTCCTACAGTACGTATTTCGCAAATGGCTGCACTTATCCACCGTTCACAAAGTTTAATTTCAAAAATAACTGAAACTGAATTGTTGGATGATATGAAACAATTTTTTGATGTAAAAGCTTCGGAATACTGGGATTCTCATTACAATTTCAATAAATTTACAACCACCCATTCTGTAAAAAATCTTGGTGAAAATTCAATAAATTTAATTATTATAAACGTTGTTATTCCATTTCTATTTGTTTTTGGAGAAATACATAATAAGAATCACCTTAAAAACCGTGCACTTGACTTTCTCGAAAGACTTCCTGCCGAAAAAAATTCTATCGTAAATGGATGGAAAAAACTTGGAATTGAATGCCGGTCAGCTTTTGAATCACAAGCTTTGATTCAACTTAAAAATATGTATTGTGATAATAAAAAATGCTTAAATTGCCATATAGGAGTAAAACTTGTAAAAACCAATCGTAATTAGTATCGGGCTAAATATACAGCTATGTAATATAAAAACCACATGGCATACAATTTTGATAATAATATAGATAAAACCCTTAACTTGTTATTGTGGGTTGTGAAACGCAATGTACTGTCAGACCTAAATAACGTTTTAAAGTGTAGCCGTCAAAAAAGCTAAAAGGATCAATATGATGAGGTGAATTAATTTGTTGAAGACTGGTTCGTAAATAATAAGCATAATGATCAGGATCAAAAATAGATAATGATGCAGACCAATAACAACAATAAAGAAGAATATAATAATGTATCATTGTTGTTTATCATTTAAAATTTATAGTCTTGGTAATGGGTGTTACCGTTGTAAAACACTGGTAAGGACTTTAATGTACGAACAGGTACATTATTTCACGCAACACGAATTTCACTACAAAAATGATTTGTTGCAATATGGTTACTAACAACTAATAAAACTCTCATAAATGGTTAAAAATACGAAACGACGTAAAAATAAAAAGGAAACATTGGAAGATGTTTCCTTTGATCTTGAAAAATTCAAAGAATCATTGAAAATAGCATCAATATACGATCCTCGAAAAAATAGAGCGAAAAAATAATAACTGCTTTGGCATATACTTTTCGTGGTCTGTTTTGTTTAACAAGTTAATTATGTGAGGTTTTCATGTTGATGTAGTTCCGGCTGTAAACTGTGGCAGAACGCATGCAGTACCTATTCTGTGCGGTAGTGCCTTGCCTTAATACTATTCTTTAGATAGTATTACCCAATGGAGTGTTTTATTTAACCACTTCATAGTTTTTGGGCGGTCTTTCAATTCCTGTTCAACATCCTCCCAGTCTTTTACATTCTCTCTTTTAGTCTTAGTCTCATTTATAATACAGTAATAAGAATCTACATTTTTGTTATCTTCTTTTCCCATTTTCAGTTTTATTTGAAGTGAACGGGTTTCTTCGCCTTTTCTACAAAACAAGTCGAAATCTTTTATGTATCCTCCCTTATATGCCGGAACAAAATATCCGTTTTCTTCAAACATTTTCGCAATCAAAGTTTCAAATTCAAGACTTGACAAACAAAGCAAATACTCCTTAAAACTGTTTACTTTTTGCCTCTGTCCTGAAAGAACATATTCAAGAGATAAAACATTTCCCAAATATTTTTCGCGATTTATTTCCCTAAATGTCCCCGCCGACATATATCTACTTGATTTTATCGTAGTGAGAATTAGCGGACATTTTTTTATCTCTTCTTTTTTAAGTATTTCTATCGGGCAACCTTTTGTCAATTCCCCTTTATATGGACGTTCGTCCCGCTCTCCCAACTCTCCTTCTTGTTTATAGATATATACATGTTCATTACCTATTGAGAGTACAATAACATCCTCCCTCTGTTCTTTAAAAGTCGTTACAAATAAATAAGCATCTCTAAATTGAAGAGGTGTCAATGTCGTTTGATTGTTTAAAATCTGGTCAATTGTTGTAGTTCCATAAAAAATAGGAGCGAATTCATTCTTAGAAATCCAACGATCAACCTCATTCTTGTGGTTCACGTTTATGTTCAATAAAAAGTAATCCATTTACATTTTAGTTTTAACACTTTCACACAACCCCAATGAAAGTAACATTATTAAATAAAAGAAGTGGGCTGTTGTCCACCTCTCACAGGCTCCGCCAGAAGCCTAAAAACGCGCAGACAAACAGCCCACTATGCGTGAGCAGTTTGTACCCTGCGTCTTCTTCATAAATCTGGCGGATTTGTGAGAAAAGGCACTCCTTAAAATGTCAGTGTAAATATAATAATTTTGTTATATCTACAAAAGTGTTAATATTGAAAGTAAATTTTCATAACAGGTATTAAAGGGTTTTATCTATATCATTGCCTAATTTATTATATTGTTCAATCAAAAAATAAAGACTAAATGTTACAGTAAATTATCTATATTGAATAGAAATATACTTAATTTTGTTACTTGTATAGTTAAATAATAGAATCTACACTAACATACCATTGGGTCAAATAAATAAAAATGCAACTCATAGAAGTAAACAATAAAAAAAGCAGGCAACTTTTTCATGAAGTTCCGCGTATTATTTACAGGAATGACCCAAACTGGGTACAGCCATTAAGTGGTATGGTGGAAAGAATATTCAACCCGTCAATAAATAAGGCTTTCAAAAATGGGAATGCCATCCGCTGGGTTTTGCTGAATGATATGGGGAATCCCATTGGCAGGATTGCCGCATTTGTAAATAGAAATACAGCATATACTTACGAACAGCCAACCGGCGGATGTGGTTTTTTCGAATGTATTAACAACCATGAAGCCGCCAACCTGCTTTTTCAAACAGCCGTGTACTGGAACAAGTCTCAGGGAATGGAAGCTATGGATGGCCCTATTAATTTTGGTGAAAATTATGTAAACTGGGGGTTGTTGGTTGACGGTTTTGTGCAGCAAGGGTATGGCATGCCTTACAATCCGCCGTATTACGAAAAACTGTTCAGGAATTTTGGCTTTGAGGTGTATTTTGAACAATATTGTTATCACTTGGACTATACCGTGCCGTTTCCAGAACGTTTCTGGAAGATTGCCGAATGGATTGCAAAAAAACCACAATACAATTTCAGGCATTTTGATTACAAGGAAACAGAAAAATTTGTGCATGATTTTTGTGCGATTTACGATGCCGCATGGTCATACCATGAGCATTACAAACCATTAGACCCCAACGATATTCGCGATTTTATTAATTCTTCAAAAGCAATACTCGATCCCGAAATGATTTGGTTTGCATATCACGAGGAAACTCCTATAGCACTATTTGTTATGATTCCAGATATAAACCAAATCCTAAAAAAAATCAATGGTAAGTTAAACATAGTCGGAATTTTGAAATTTCTTTATTATAAAAGAATAAAAGTAATAAACCGCACACGTATTATTATAATGGGAATAGATACAAATTATCAGCGTTCCGGAATTGAATCGGCTATTTTTTGGCATCAAGAACAAATTATGAAAAAGAAATCGCATCATCATTATAACGAACTTGAATTATCGTGGGCAGGTGATTTTAACCCCAAAATTATTTCGATTTATGAAGCCACCGGGGCAAAAAAAGCAAAAACACATTACACTATGCGTTATCTTTTCGACCGCACAAAATTATTCAAAAGAGCACCAATTATCTGTTCTTGATTATTAAATAAAAAATAATAAGGCAAAAAGAAATTAATATTTACTATTTGGATAATAAGAAACAATATTTATCTTTGCGGCGCCAAAATAAGATGAATCATTAAAGACGAATGGATTATAATGGGTTATGTATAACCATTAAAGCTAAAAAATAGAAGAAATGAAAAATGAAATACATCCAAAAGAATATAGGTTAGTAGCATTTAAAGATATGTCTAATGGGCATGTATTTTTAACCCGCTCAACCGTAAATACCAAAGAAACAGAAATAGTTGACGGTGTTGAGTATCCTGTATTCAAAATTGAAATATCGAATACTTCACACCCGTTTTATACAGGTAAAGTAAAATTGGTTGACACTGCAGGGCGTGTTGACAAATTTATGAGCCGTTACGGTAAACACATGGAAAACCGTAAAATATAATTTAGCCTTAGCCTATTATAAATTTATAAAGAGAAGATTTGTCCGAAAGGTAATGTATCTGTTTTTCTCTCTATCTTGTAGAGATGTCTTCCCTTTTTCGTAATCAATGCCTTACAGGTTGGTTGGTTGTGAATTTTCAAGAAATTGTTAGAGATAGATTTCGTGTTTGTTTTTATTTGTTAAGTGTGGATGGTTTGTGTTACAAAATCAGTCTAATCTGTTTTGTTACAAGTAAAAATGATTATTGAAAACAGATTTGGAAAAATAGGTATTAATTCCATTACAACTTAAAACTTTGTTTCAAATATTTTGATAAAAACCTGTATTTTTGACAAAAACTCAGGTTAATGAAAAAAGGACTTATTTTGTTGTTATATCTGATTTATTCAACTAATGCATTTGCCCAAAATGAAATTGGCCCCGATGGAGATAAGTTATTGATTATTTTCCTGTTATTTATAGTAAGTGTATCGGTTTTTTTATTGTTGAATCGTTTAGAGAGAAGAGGTAAAAAGAAGAAACCTTTTTTTCAGTTTCGAAGAATTAATATAAATCTTGAAAAAGATCGTTTATATTATCCAGATACATTAACGCTTACCGTTAAAAACACTGGAAATGTTGATTTAGACCTGGACAGGCCGCTTTTGGTTTTCGATAATTTTTGGTTGAAACGGAAATTTAAAGTTAAAGGAATGACAAATCGCACGTTTTATCCGTTATACCTCGAAAAAAATAAAACACACGTTCTCGAAATAGATATCAATCAATTTTATACCCATGATAAACGCCTTAAAAAATTTCCTAAGGTAAAAGTTAGTATTTTAGATGTAAAAGGACGACGACTTGGTGGCAAGAGTATTTTTCTACGAAAAACATTACTTAAATTTTAATGAGAAACTGGAGATTTAATCATATAGATTTTTCTTTATATCCTTTTTACGAAGGAAATGATTTGGGTGTTTTTTGGGCGCCCGAAAAAACGATTGTTAAAATTTGGGCACCAACAGCAAAAATTGTTGAATTTAGGTTATATAAAGACGGTGTTGCTGGAGAACCATTTTATAAAACACAGTTACAGGCTTCGGGTAATGGTACATGGACAACTTCTTTACAAGGTGATTATGAAGGAAAATTTTACACATTTAAAATTAATGACGACAATTGGCTTGAAGAAATACCAGATATATATGCACGCTGTGTAGGAGTAAATGGTTTTAGAGGAATGATTTTTGACCCCAAGAAAACCAATCCCGAGAACTGGAAAAACGATAAATATCACGTTCTTCAGTATTTTACTGACGCGGTGATTTACGAAATGCATGTTCGCGATTTTTCAATTTCTGAAAATTCAGGTATTAAAAATAAAGGCAAGTTTTTAGCCTTTACTGAAAAAAATACAAAAACGGCCGGTGGAGTTTCAACTGGTATCGATCATTTGATAGAGCTTGGAATAACACATGTTCATTTACTTCCGGTAAACGATTTTTTTGCCGTTGATGAGGAGAAACCGTTTGAACGATACAATTGGGGTTATAATCCGCTAAATTTTAACGCACCCGAAGGTTCTTATTCTACAAATCCATACGATGGACGAGAAAGAATAAAAGAATTAAAAATACTCATTCAGGAGCTTCATTCTTACAATATTGGTGTAATTCTCGATGTGGTTTACAATCACACTTATTTTACTAAAGAATCGGTTTTTAACCAAACAGTTCCAGGTTATTTTTACCGTCAGAAAACAGATGGCACATTTGCCAATGCTTCGGGTTGTGGAAACGAAATGGCAACAGAACGGTCAATGGTAAGAAAGTACATTATCGACTCACTTAAATACTGGGTTGAAGAATACCATGTCGATGGATTTCGTATAGATTTAATGGGAGTTTACGATCTGGATACAATGAAAACGATTTGGGAAGAACTGAACAACGTACATCCGGGTATTCTATTTTATGGCGAAGGCTGGGCCGCCGATTTAAGTCCAATGCCAGAACAACAAAGGGCAGTTAAAATAAATATTTCAAAATTGCCGGGTATAGCTGTTTTTAACGATGATTTTAGAGATGCACTGAAAGGACACCACAACAATAAAAAAAGCAAAGGTTTTGTAAGTGGTTGTGGTTTACGCGAGGAACCTGTGAAATTTGGTATTGTTGGAGCCATCTATCATCCACAGATTGTTTACGACTACGTTGAACCCACAAAATATGCATGGGCAAACGAACCGGCACAATGCATAAACTACGTTTCATGTCATGATAATTACACGCTTTGGGACAAATTAAAACTGAGTTGCCCTGAGGCTGCTGTCGAAGAATTGAAAAAGATGGTAAAACTTGCAGGGGCATTGATACTCACTTCTCAAGGTGTTCCTTTTCTTCATTCCGGTGTCGAATTTTGCCGTACGAAAGAAGGCAATGGAAATTCATACAAATCGCCTGATTCGATTAATCAACTTGACTGGAACTGTAAACAAGAATTTTACGATGTTTTTGATTATTTCAAAAAATTAATCAGCCTTCGAAAAAATCACCCTGTATTTCGTATGTCTTCATCTGAGTTAATTAGAGAGCACTTGAAATTTTTTACTGATTATCAAATTGGCGTGGTTTCGTATTGTATTTCAGGAGAGGCTGTAAACGATTCTTGGGAATTTATAATAGTGCTGTTTAATGGTAACAACCACGAAACTTTTATTAAACTCCCCGAAGGGCAATTTAAAACTGTTGTTACCGGTACCGAAGTAAACGAAAATGGTATTGGAAATATTGTGTCGGAAAATGTTACGGTTGAAAAATTCTCAACCGTAATACTGGTTAAGATTTAAAAACAGCCAGCAATAAATCAATATTCTTGGAGTAATACTAAAACCTCTCAATCTTGTATGTGTACGACCCCTCCAAATTAACCGCTTGGCATTAAAAGCGTACAGTATCCTGCTCAATCAAAAAAGAAAAAGCATCAGGCTATATATGATTTACTAAACGAGCTGAAATTATGCGACTTTGATCGGGATTTACTTCAATTTTTACCTCAACGAATTTTTCCGGCAACAAAGGTTCAATCATTTCAGGCCACTCTATTAAACAGTAGTCGTTGCCAAATAAGTAATCTTCATAACCTAAATCGAAAGCTTCTTCCAAACTTTTTATACGATAAAAATCAAAATGAAAAATCAACTTTTGTCCTATGGTTTTGTATTCGTTTATAATAGCAAAGGTAGGGCTGGTAACAATATCGTCAGAACCAAACAATTTGCATATATATTGTATAAAAGTGGTTTTCCCTGCTCCGATTTCTCCGTAAAAAGCAAAAACACGCTGACTGGGGAAGGCTGCCAAGAGATTTATTGCCGCTTTTTCAAGGCCTTGTAACGAATCAATTTTCTCAGAAAACATATACACGTAATTATAACCCTGTACCATTACACCTAAGAGTAAATTTATTTATCAAATTCACAATAAAAATATCCTAAAAATTGATATTACAAAAATGCAACAAAGATAAACTCAGTTTAATTTTTTAAGATATTAAGAAACTGTTTTTGAATTTCGGGAAACAAGGAAAAACAATTAAGAATTAACAAAGGATAATTACCCCGCGCCCCTCTAAAGGAGGAACAGTTGGGCGGCAAAGTCTCCTTCAGGGGATTCAGGGGTAAACAATTGTCAACTGTCCATTGTAAATTCATCCCGCCGCCGTTGCTCCGCTCCCCGCTGATGATAAAAACGGCCTTAAACCTCTTGCGACAGTTTCGCAACAACGAAAA
>JAITWJ010000061.1 GCA_031285325.1 Bacteroidales bacterium | reverse complement strand
CCTGTACAATTTGTAACTTCTGAAAAAATCACAAGATATGATGAGTACATACTGAATTCTATTGCATTACAAATTTATGCAAAATTGGGAGGAACACCTTGGGTTCTACCTTCGCAACGCTCGGTAGATAGAGAAATCATAATCGGAATTGGGCATACATGGTTTCGTACAAATCAGTATAAAGATGCAGAACAAAATAGAGTGGTTGGAATAACTACATTTTTATCAAGCGATGGACAATATTTACTCGGAGATAAAGTAAAAGATGTCCCATTTGACAGTTATTTTTCAGAATTACTCAAAATCTTAAAAAATTCCATATCAAGATTATCTAATGACTATGGTTGGCAAAATGGCGATACAGTTAGGCTGATTTTTCATATTTTTAAGCCAATAAAAAATGTGGAATTTGATGTGGTTAGCCAACTTATTCAAGAAATTCCAAATTACAATATCAAATTCGCATTTGTTACAATTAGCAAAAAACACCCTAATTTGATTTTTGACCCCAACCAAAATGGTGTAAAAAAATACAATAGCAATAATCTTATCGGAGAATTTATCCCGAACAGAGCAATAAATATTTTTCTTGATTCCGAAACCTGCCTTATCCAAATGTTGGGTGCAAACGAATTAAAAACGGCTAAACACGGAATGAGCAATCCTATACAAATTAAAATCAGAACACCACAACATAAATATCACGATAAGCAATTAAATGATTATCTTTTTGTAATTTGGGGTATATAACACAACAAATTTTCTCATTTACCTATTTGTCATGGCGAAGTTTTTTAGCAGGTGAACAACCTGCAACAATGCTGTATTCAACACTTATAGCCAAATTATTGGGGAAGTTGAAAAATGTACAAGGTTGGGATTCTGACAGGTTAAATTATGGATTAAAGAAAAAGAAATGGTTTCTTTAGAAGAACAAATGACATATATTCAACGGATTGAAGCCAATCCTAAATTATCTGCTTTCAAAAATTTGTTGAGTGGACAACCTGTTATTTGTCCTGATGATAACAAGAAAATTTCCGAGACAGAACAAATTTATTACGAAATTGCGTCAGCAATTCAATCTAATGACAAAGAAAAATTTACAGAATATTACAACAAGAAGAACAAAAGTAATCCAAGTAGAGATAATCCACAGCCATTTGTACACGATGATTTTTTAATTTTTGGTTTAATAGTTGGTATAGCAAAATTTAATTATGATAAGAAATGGATTAAATCTGTAATATCAGCTCGAACTAAAAATGATATTACGACCACCTTTGAAAATATATTAGGCAACAACTTTAATCATAGCGAAAACAATAAAAGTATAATCCTTATGTATCTTCATTTGATAAGTCAAAGCGAAATTTCAGATAGATTAATAAATCAAACTTTTGAAAACATTAATAGAAACAGCCAACTTTTTCAAAATAAAAATGATTTTGTAATTATCAGTTCTTTAATCTCTTACAATAAAATTATAGGATTAAAAACCTTGTCTGAAAGCAATGAAATATTACTTTTAAAATCCTTTGAGGTAAAGTTTACCGATAGAATCAAAATTTTAGCGTGGTTTATTCAAACTGTAATATTGATATTATTTCTTTACGGTGTTTTGATTCTAATTTCAATAAAGCCCGAAATAAAAGATTTTTTTGACAATATCGGTTCAATATTTACTCTTTTGGGAATAATTGGAATAAGCCAAATTGGGAATGTATCGAAATGGCTTAAAAACCAATTCATTGAACTGTTTATGAGGCTTTTGGGTTATCCTAAAGGTTTATTGAAAAGAAATAAGACGTTTTTATCTTAATAGTTCATTCCCTAATTGAGACTATAATGCCATTTATTTTCAAGTCGAAGGGCGAAATCACATCTTCGGAATATGCACAGAAATACAAGGTGACAGACCGAACCACCCGCACCGATTTAAATGAATTGGTTGAAAAAGAATTGATTACCAAGAAGGGCGAAACAAAATCATCCATTTATTTTCTTTTTCACAAAGAAGCGTTACCTTTGCCATGAGTTATTTGAGATGGTGTAAATGAAAGCAGAGTAAAGTAGTTCGCTCATTTCTATATCGTTACCCATTGACATTTTTCTTCTCTTTAAATATCTACTGTTCAGTAGATTAATTTCCAATTTTCGACTTCACTTAAAATAATTAGTCAAACGAAAGAGTTTATCATCGTGGTACAAAAAGAGTATCCCCCATGAATGACGTATTATCTGAATTAGCCTCCATGCTCCTTCCCGAGGAGATTCGTTTGCATTTTGCGCTTTCTTCCATCCAATAAGAGCCCATGGAATAGTTCCTGGCCTGGAAGAATATGCGGAGTTAGTTCCCTCCGCACTTGATGGTGTTTTCAATGTAGTGCTTGACGGTTTTTGTAATCCGGTAGAGCTATTGCATTATTCGATTCAGGATAAGCCCCTGTATTTTAAGATTTATCGCAGGCGCTGGAAACAGTCAGGCACAACAAGGCATTACAGCAATCATTACGATCTTCATCCCGGGGGAGTAAAAGCGACGCACCGTTTCGCTTCTTTTTTAAAAGATGAAGTTGGACTTACTACAGAAAGCGAGAGCGGGAAAGAAAAAAAGAGTGTTTAACTATAAGGTAAACAGCTTTCCACACGAGAGACAACACTGTCATTTCTTTGCAGCTTTGAAGTCTGCTTAAAATAGAATGTGACTCTCGCCTATGTAAACTAATACAGGGACTTGCAGCTCTCGCAATGTTGAGTAGTCTGCTGTGGAAAGACTGTTTACATAGGAATTATGATTGGGTTTTCTTAGCCATTCGGACAGTATCGATAACAAAAAAGGGAGACGGAAACCGCCTCCCCGAGTAGCGTTACCGCATACCGTCAGGATACTTATTGCAGACAAGTTGTTCCCCAGCAGAGCTTGTTTTTTATTAACATCCTGACACAAAGACACAAAAGAAAATTAACTAAAAATAATTATCCAACTTGTTTGGATTTCAAATGGAAAAAGCAATGAGTTTTTAGCTAAACGATTTTCCGAAGAAGTTAGATAAAAATATTTTATTTGCCTGCCCTGGAAATTAATGGCCATATTCTGTTACCTTTGCAGTGTAATTGGTGAGGATTGTATAATGAACAGCGACATAAAATATACACTGGTTCATGCAGCGGCCGGCCTGATGCTGATAGTCATCATGCTTGTGTGTCATGCATGGGCAGCGCCCGTGTTCTTCATCACGTTTGCCGCAGCTGCCGTGCTGTGGTTGCTGTGCATTGCAAGGCTGATACGTAATATAAGGCGGTCGAAATCAAATTATAATAAACAGGTTGAAGATGGCATTTCAGGAACTGTTTGATGAAACGCTCGACATAAATTCGACCGGCAACTACAGGCTGGCCGTTCAGGTAAGCAGCTCGGGCGTGGCGTTCTGCATTCTCGATGCAGTACGCAACAAGTATGTGATGCTGAGGGCGTATGAAGCCGGTGGCGACGGCTGTTATTCTGCGCCGGAAATTGACGAGATAATGCGCCGGGATGATTTCCTGGGTTGCAGGTACATGAAGGTAACGGTTATTGCGCCGGCCGAAAAATCGACGCTTGTGCCGGTTCAGCTGTACGACCCGGCAAGGCGCGACGAGTATTTCAGGCTCAACCACCCGCCCGGGGGCGATGCTGCTGTTGCGGCCAACAGGTTAAACGACCCCGAGGCTTATGTTGTGTTTGAGGTTGCGAGGCCGGTTTACGACATAATTACGGGCCGTTATCCGGCGGCAGTGCCGGTGCACCACCTGAAGCCGCTGCTGAGCCATGTTTACCATGCCGGCAGGAATTTCAGGGGCGATTATGTTCACCTGCATGTTGAAAGCGGCTTTTTCAACCTGGCAATACTGAGGTCGAACAGCCTGGTGTTTTGCAATACGTTCGGCTACAGAAACACGGATGACATACTTTATTATGTTATGAACGTGATGAAGAGCTTTGAAACCGGCCATGAAACTGCCATACATTTAAGTGGCCCGGCTGATGGCTGCGACGGGCTTGCGTCTGCCCTCAGGGTATATGTGAGGCAGGTGAGCTTCAGCCGGCCTTCGGGCGGTTTTACTTTCAGCTATGTTTTCGACGACTGTGCGCTGCACCGGTATATAAATCTTTTTAATGTGCCAAATTGCGTATAACCGGGGGAAAATACAGGGGTAGGAGGGTGGTTCCACCGGCAAACCTCAAGGCCAGGCCAACAACCGATTTTGCAAAAGAGGGTCTGTTCAATATCCTGAACAGCAGAATATGTTTTGAGGGAATTACGGTGCTCGATCTTTTTTCGGGCACGGGCAGCATAGGTTACGAGTTTGTGTCGCGCGGCGTTGCCGAGGCGCATCTTGTGGAAAAAAACTACGGTAATTTTTCAGGCATTAAAAAAATTATCGGCGAGCTGGGCCTTCAGAACATAAAGCCGATTCGTATAGATGCCGTTGCGTATCTGAAAACATGCAGGGTGAAGTATGATTTGGTTTTTGCCGATCCGCCCTTCAACCTTCACTGGGCAGGCGAACTGCCCGGTATGGTTTTACGTTCAGGTGTTTTAAGGGAAAACGGACTGTTTATTCTTGAACATCCTGGCGGCAGGGATTTTTCAGACATGCCGTCGTTCCAGGAAACCCGCCGCTATGGAGAGGTTCATTTCAGCTTTTTCAAACAGCATCCCGGCTTGCGGTAAATGCTGGCAGGTTGCGCAAAGGCATGGATACGGCAACTCGCGACAGGATGGAAAGAAAGTACACTATGCTGAAACAGCACCGGATAGTGTGCCTGCTTTGCGATATTACAGAAACAGTTAAAAATGACAGGGATATGACAAGCTATGGATTTTGTTTCCGTCCGTCGGCCCGTAAAGGCAGTCACCCCGGCATGTTGTACATGCGGGTGGTACACGGAAGTCTGTCAAGAAGCGTTACCACCCTGTATCAGATTTATTCTGCCGAGTGGGACGTAAAAAAGCGGTGGCTTACAATACCTTACGTAAGCAGTGAGCGCAGG
>JAITWJ010000081.1 GCA_031285325.1 Bacteroidales bacterium | reverse complement strand
CCATTATTTGACATCAACAATATACCTGCTTCGCCTGCGGCGAAAAGCGCCGTGCCGCAGGTAAAGAGGCAATTCAGTTCCGTATTAAGGAACGATTCTGTACGAACAACACATCCTTTCAGGTCTAAATGGTCAATCCTTCCATTTGACCCAGCAGCGACGAATCCCTCCCCATAACCTACTATTGCCCGGAAACCGCTTTCGTTTTCAGAATAACTGTTTCCGCAATTCAACAGCAACAACAAACAGATAAAGAGAAGAGAATACGTCTTTGTTTTCATATTGCAGCAGTATTTTTATCGATAACAACTCGGAGCGGGAAACTGCTGGATACCGTTTTTCCACCAATGGTTACATGTGTTGTTACTGTTGCCGCACCTGTACCTTTAGCTGTTACCACACCGCGGGTATCAACTGTAGCTACTGTGGGATTATTGCTGGTGTAAACCACTGTTGCCCGACTTATATCATAGAATGTGTCATCTGTCATAGAAGCTGTTACACTTGTTTGTGCTGTTTCTCCGGGTGTCATAACTGTACGCCCACATTCGGCAACAACAACTTTAAGCGCAGTATTCAGATTGCCACTCATTGTAGTTGAAACATTTCCTCTGATATCTTTTGATGAGGAGCCGATTTCGAATACGTAACGTCCCGTATCATAAGTGATCTTATCAGCCTCCATATCCCAGAACCATAAGTCGGCACAATTGATTTCGATGTCGATTGTTCGGGTTTGACCTGCAGGAATACTTACACGTTTGAATCCTTTCAGCCGTTTTATTGGCCGCTCTAAAGAAGCAGGGCTATCGGGAGTTGTCATGTATATCTGTACAACTTCATCTCCGTCCACAGTTCCCGAATTGGTAACATCTACGCTAACGGTAATTTGATCGTTAGGAGTAACCATTGTTTTGCTGATTCTAAAGTTACCGTACATGAAAGTGGTGTATGAAAGTCCGTAACCGAATTCGTATGATACTTCATCATTGAAATACCAGAAAGTACGTCCATTTTCTCCATCGTTTCCACGCAGGGTGTAATCTGTTATTGCAGGCAGATCTTTTACCGATTTATACCAGGTGGCATTAAGTTTTCCTCCCGGGTTTGCATCTCCAAATAGTATTTCAGCAATGGCATCTCCCTGCGCTTGCCCATTATAACCTACCCATAGGATACCCGGAATATTTTGCAAGTGTTTGAAAGCTTCTACTTCCACGCATCCGAGTGTTTGCATTACTACAATAGTGTGTTTGTTGACTGCTGCCACAGCCTGGATAAGATCCAACTGGTTTCCGGGCAACAGCAAGGTTAAACGGTCGGCTTCTTCGGTAGCTGTATTTTCGTCGGTGCCGACAAAAACTACGGCAACATCAGACGAACGGGCAACATCAATGGTTTCGGAAGGTATTTCGGGGCTTTCGGATGCCTTGTAAACAAAATACAGGTTCTGTGGGCCTGTAAAGCCGAGACGGTTGGCTTTAATCTTCATCATTGTACCCGAACCATATACACCTCCTGAACGGCGCCCTGCGGCTGTAGTGGCTTCCAGTGTTCCTATAAGGTTACCTTCGGGCGAACCTGCACGAACTTCTATAATACCACCTTCGGTCGGTATATTTACGTTTATGCCTATGCTGTCTATGTCAACTATATCGATATTGTCATAAGACGTCCATGAGCCGTCGTTTATTGAACGAATCTGCTCTTGGGTACCCATTCCTGTACCTACATTTATACCTGGCGAAGCGTCTGAATATTTTGTAGCATCGTAGGCGGCCGAACTGCCGTTGGTTTTTATTATCACGAAATCGGCAACATAAAGCAAATTACTCTTGCTTGATGTATTTCCGCCTGAACTATGCACAACCTGAGTTGAAAAACCTTTTGCAGAAAGGTAATTGCTGATACCGGTAAGTGGCGTAATCATATTTTCCTCTGCCGGCCTTCCTGAATATGGTCCAAGTTCTACTTCGTCGGCCTGCGGGCCTATAAGTGCAATCTGTTTAATTTGCGAAGCATTCAGTGGCAATGCTTGCCGGGTTGTTCCGGTAATAGTTTCGTTTTTCAGCAGTACGGGTGTTTTGGTTGCTATATCTTTAGCTAATGCACGATTGGCTGGCGAGTTAACTATATTAGTTTGAGTAAGAGCATAAGGCACTCTGCCTGACGGGTCGAATTCTCCTGTACGCATACGTATAGTGAATATATTAAGCAGGGCGCGGTCTATCTCATCAATGGATACAAGCCCCTGTTCCAGTGCGGCAATAGTATAGCGCTGATAAATGCGTCCGCAATCGGAGTCTAACCCTGCCGACAAAGCGAGTGCGGCAGCCTGTTCGGGTGTTTCCACGAAGTAATGTCCACTGTAAATATCATCTACGGCCGAACAGTCGCCGGTAATGTATCCCTGTAGCCCATAGGTTCGCCGCGCAATGGTGTCGAGGTAATATTTACTGCCTGTGGTAGGTTCTCCGTTCACAGCGTTGTATGACGACATTATTGACGGCAAATTGTCTTTTTCTATCAAACTTTTGTATGGCGAAAGATAGAATTCGCGCATGTCGCGGCTGTCCATAGTTGAACTGCTAACATGGCGGTCGAATTCGCTGTTGTTAGCAAAGTAATGTTTGGCGGTTGGTACGGCTTTAATGTAAACGGGGTCGTTACCCATAAATCCCCGTACAAAACCGCTGCCTATTTGTGCTACAAGAAAAGGGTCTTCGCCGTATGCTTCTCCTGTACGCCCCCAACGCGGGTCGCGGATGGGTTCTACCACCGGCGACCAATATGTAAGTCCTTTGGTGCCGGTTGCGAAAATGGCACGGGCTTCGTCGGCTATTACCGATGCGGTACGCCGTACCAGATCCGGATCCCAGCTCGACCCGAGAGCTACACTGTTTGGGAATGAGGTAGGCCCTTCAATGCCCACATTCGTATTAGCACGGCTCAACACACCATGCAATGCCTCGCTCCACAGGTTGTACGGCCTGATGCCAAGCCGCGGAACAGCAGCCATGTTATTCCCTAACAGGCTTTGTTTTTCTTCCAGAGTTAATCGCGATACCAGGTCGGCCGCCCGTTCTGCGAACGAGTATGCAGTGTTCAAATAGATAGGAGTACCGGTTTCATCGGTATCTTGCCTGCCTGCCTGTGATGTTGTAAAAAAAACGAGACTCATCAATCCTGTTATGATGAACCCGTATCTTCCAAAAAAATGTTTTTTCATATCTGCTTGCTTTTTTAGGGTTTTAATTCAGTCTGAATACTACACAAATATACAATTAATATTCATAAACTGTTTTTGAATTGATAAGTTTCTTTTGACCCCTTCCTTGAAATATTTCGCGATTAACAAGAATATGGATAATTGTGAATTATATGACGGTATGCGTGTGCGTCTTTGGACCGTTACAGAGTTTCACGGTGCGCCCGACTGTTACTTTAGATATTCCCGCAGGCGGAATTTGGGTATATCGCGTCTGTTCCATGCCTGCAAAGGCAGTATTTTTAACAATTGTGCGCATGTTTGTGCTTTCGGGAACTTCCGATTTAACAATTGTGCGCATGTTTGTGCTTTCGCGGGCTTGCGATTTAACAATCGTGCGCATAATTGTGCTTTCGCGAACCTGCGATTTAACAATCGTGCGCATAATTGTGCTTTCGCGAACCTGCGATTTAACAATCGTGCGCATAATTGTGCTTTCGCGGACTTGCGATTTAACAATCGTGCGCATAATTGTTAAAAAATCGGCACACGTAAATTGACAATTAATAGATTAGTAATAGATAATTGTCGATTGTTATGGACTGCTTTGCTTCGTTCCTCGCAACTCCTCGCAGTGACAGTGGCGTATCCTCTCTCTTAATTATTATTTGTCAACGGTCAATTATCAAAAGGTATGCGCCAAACTGTGTGTTTTCTTGTACCTGAGTTAGTGCGAAAAAACCTGAATCGAGTTTTCCGCTTACAAATTTCGGCGGGTGTTTTTTCGTCATTTCGTTTTTGAATTCTAAAAATGATTTCCCTTGCCGGTAGAATATTCTGTAAACTGCCGGTTTGTTAGGCGAAACAAGTTTTCCGAGCCGCAGCGCCAGAAGCCCCATGTTTTGCCGCAGGTTTATTTCGAGGCAGGGATTAACTTTTAACCGGTGTTCTTCGTCTCTGAATATCAATGTATCAACACCGAAGTTTCCTTCATAAAAGAAAGGCATTCTACTGTTTTCGAGTGTTTCTGTTATTGGTTCTACTAATATTTCGGATAGAAGTTTCAAAAATATAATGGTTTCATTATCGTATTTATTTGGCGGTATGCCGTGAATGAAGTTTCCCTGATACTGTCCTCTATAGTCGGTAAAAAAGTTGCTTACACCAATGAAACTGATTTTACCTTTTTTTATTTCAAATTGAAATGCCAGGTCGGCAGCTTTATCTAAGTACGGCTCTACGGTAACAAACCCCTGGTTGTTAATTATTCCTCTTATTTTTTCCCATACTTTCGGGTGTACCGGTGTTTTTGTAACAGGCTGCAGCCCACGGCCCGAACAACTCCAGGGCGCTTTTACCATAACTCTCCCCCATTTAATGATGAGTTTTTCTATTTCGGATTCGACAGTGCAGATTTCGGGGATGAAATGTTCGGGGATGAAAAACTCGCAATGCCGGTTCGATAATAATTGTTTCAGTATTTCTATTGCAAAACGTCTTGAATACAATTCTTTTGATTCGTGATGCCATTTTAAAACCGGAGATGCTTTGAACTCATCGGAACAGAAATTCTTTAACGGCAACAATAATCTGTGTGCAGCCGGACTCCAGCCCCACGGCATGAGCCTGTTCAGGGCAATTGGTTTAAGTTTGGTTTCATTTATAAAATCGCGCGTGTTGAAAAATTGAGGAAGCCTGTATTCAAACCTGCTAAACGAACTTATAAATTCGGGGGTATTGGTGGTATCGGTTAAAACAATGTCGGCCGGTTGTGCGAAAAACATAGGCAAAGCTGCGAGGTCGGTTTCCATTTTTTGAAGCAGGCGGTTGGGCTGCCACCATGCATTACCGCTGCCAACAGCATATTCGCATGTAGGGTTGAAAATAAATACATCTGGTTCCGATCTCATGTTGCGGAATTCATTCGAGGCTATGGCCGTTGGGTTGGGTCATAAATGGTCATTATCAAGAATTATTCTTCGCCTGCTTTGAACATTGCGTAGCCGGTTACAAATGCGGTGGTAAGCAAAAAAATGTACGGGAAAATATAGTATAAGTTAAAAGGTTTCACGTTTTCAACAAATTGCACAAAACTATTCAGTTTAGAATGTATTGCCTCTATTCCGGTAATCCAATACACAAGTACAAACCCCACTGCCGAAAATATGGCAATTATAATTTGCGGAGCAACAGAATGCCTGTCGGGTAACTGGTGTTTTAATTTTCGGATAAAAGATTCATCTGAAAAATCTTTTTTATTTGCTTTAAAAATATTGTACAAATCCTTTTCGGTCATAATTCATCGTTTCTAAAAAATTTAATCAATTTCTCTCTTCCGCGTGCAAGGTGCGATTTTACAGTTCCGGCGGGTATATTCATAATATGTGCAATTTCTTTAACACTGCGGTCTTCCTGGTAAAAAAGCAGCGCTGCGGCACGTTCTGCCGGTTTCAACAGATTTAGAACTGTTTCGAAATCAATGTTTGTTACATCTATCTGTTTGGTATCGGCTATTTGATTCGCAAAGTTAATGTTTTCGTCTATAGGTTCAAAAACTTTTTTAGATCGTTCAAAGTCACAAAAAACATTATATGCAATACGAAACAGCCATGTTGAAAATTTTGAGAGTGCTCGAAAAGAACCGATACCGAGCCACGCACGAATAAAAGTTTCCTGTGCAATATCTTTACTTAGCTCTTCGTTGCCCGAAAGATACAGCAGAAACCGGCGCACAGGCGACTGATAACGTTCTACCAAATGGCAAAAAGCATCTTTATCGCCTGCAAGCGCCGCCTGCGATGCCAGCAAGGTATCACTGCCCTGCATCTGTTTGCTGTTTTTTCTCCAAAAAATGAATAATTAGAAAGCCCAACCCAATAAAGAACGGAATAATACCGATAGGAGCGCCGCCCAGTGCGTCGTCTTCTACGATCAAAGAAATCGTTATGAAAAACAAACTGATGCCAATTCCCGTGGAAATACAGATAATTCCGTTCCGCAAAGATTTTAGCACTGGCTTTTTACTGTTATTGTCGGCAAAAAAGTTTTCGGGCAGTATTTGCCCTTTTTCTATTGCCTGCGAATACAAATCAGCCTTAATTTTATTTTCCTCTCTCTTTTTGCTAACATTTATCCAGATAATCAACACGACCATTACAAAAGGTGCTATTATAGCACATAATCCAATCATTTCACCCATAATAATTATAATTTTAGAAAGTTATTAAATAATCACACAAAAACCGTATTCAATGCATTAGACGTAACAACCATACAATTTGGTTGCAAAAACAGGAAAAAATTTTTAGTTGTCAATTTTTAATAAATTGCTTTAAAACTTTATATTTGTAAGAACAATCATCAGATAATAAGCATGAACTCTTTAAATTCATTAATAACTGATTTAACAAACACTGTTTTTTTAAATAATCCGCTGTATAAATGGCTTATTTCAGCATTAATTATAATATCGGCCATACTGCTGTCGAAACTGGTTCATTGGATTTCTCGAAATATAATTGCCAAACTTATTAATAAAACCAAAACAAATATAGACAATGTGCTATTCGAAAAAATAGAGAAACCTATTGCCTGTGCAATCATTATTTTTGGTATATGGCTGGCTTTGAAACATCTGTTTTTTTCGGAAAAAATAGGACAGTACATTAACGACTCCTACAAAATTTTGATCATAATAAATACAACATGGCTTATTTCGAGAGTTGTAAATGAAGCTGTGCGTGAATTTATACAGCGGTCAATAGATAAAAGCGGTAGCGACAAATTCGACAATTCGGTCGTTCACACTTTAAGCAAAACTATAAATGCGGCTATTTGGGCCTTTGGCATTATTATCGCACTCGGACAAATTGGTGTCAGTATAGGAGCATTAATAACAGGCCTTGGTATTGGCGGTGTTGCGCTTGCACTGGCTTCACAAGATACCATTAAAAATATTTTTGCAGGTATAGTACTGTTTGTTGACCGTCCATTCAAAATTGGCGACCGTATTAAAATAGATACTTTCGATGGTGTGGTTGAAGACATAGGCATTCGTAGCGTGAGAATACGTACCTTGGATAAACGTTTGATAACAATGTCGTGTTCAAAAGTTGCCGATTCGGTTATTGAAAATGTTTCGAGCGAGCCTGTACACCGTGTGGTGCTGTCGTTAGGATTAACTTACAACACAACGCCCCAACAAATGCAATTGGCATTGGATTTACTGAAACAAATGCCCAATTTTGTACTGGAAATAAAAAACGATGTAAGCACATATTTCAACAATTACGGCGATTTTGCACTTCACATAACATTTATTTATTACATAAGAAAAAAAGCCGACTGGTACGAAACACAATCGAAAGTGAATCTGAAAATTCTTTCGCTTTTCAACGAAAATAACCTGAAATTTGCATTTCCAACAAACACAGTTATTATTGAACAATAAATTTCAAGCGCAATTATAAACTTAGAAACCCAAAAACTGTTTCTGCACCTAATAGAAAAATAAATATGCCAAAAGTATTGCAGCAATAATTCCTGCAAAATCGGCAATCAACCCGCACACTAACGCATAACGGGTATTTTTTATTCCTACAGCGCCAAAATAAACAGCCAGAATATAAAATGTTGTATCGGTGGCGCCCTGTACAATACTTGATACGCGACCTGCAAACGAATCAGCCCCATAAGTGGCCATAGTATCCACCATCATACCTCTGGCAGCGCTGCCGCTTAAGGGTTTCATTAAAGCCGTAGGCAAAGCCGGTATGAAATCGGTATTAATGCCTGTTATTTCAAATAAAAAGGTGATACCGGAAATAAACCAGTCCATCACTCCCGAAGCACGAAAAACACCAATAGCAACTAAAATGGCAACTAAATACGGTATTATTTTAACTGCCGTTTTAAAACCACTCTTCGCCCCTTCAATAAACGATTCATAAACATTTATTTTTTTCAGGATACCCATTATAATGAATACTATAATTATGCTAAAAATTATAAGATTACTTGCTAAATTAGATATCATTGTAATCGTATCTTTATCAAGTGTTGAAAAGTACCAAATTACGCCAACAATAAAAGCAGTAATAATTCCAAGATAAGTGAGAATTACCCTGTCGAATAAATTTATTTTCTGATATAAAGCTACGGCAACCAATCCTGCCACGGTCGAAAAATAAGTAGCTAACAAAATGGGGATAAAAACATCGGAAGGGGTTACGGCACCCAATTGCGCACGATAAACCATAATACTGACCGGAATCAGCGTTAGTCCTGAGGTATTCAAAACTAGAAACATAATTTGCGCATTCGATGCCGTTTTTTTATCCGGATTGGTTTCCTGCATTTCCTGCATCGCTTTCAAACCCATTGGTGTTGCCGCATTATCTAAATTTAACATGTTTGCCGCTATATTTAGCATAATTGAACCATGTGCGGGGTGCGATTTTCCGAGTTCGGGGAAAAGTTTGTTGAAAAACGGCCCTATAATTCTGGAAAACACGTTAACAATTCCGCCTTTTTCTCCAATTTTCATAATTCCCATCCACAGGGTTAAAACACCGGTAATGCCAAGCGAAATCTCAAAACCGTTTTTAGCTGCATCGAAAACTGCATTCATCATAGCAGGGAAAACTTCGGTATCTCCCATAAGAATCAATCGTAACAGGCCAACAACGAATGCAATAACAAAAAAGAATATCCAAATGTAGTTTAGTACCATGAATAAGTGTAAATGTCAAATGTATAAAAGCATTTGCACTTTTCGTTCAATTAAATAAAGAAACAATTATTTATTCACAGAACTCTTCAGAAAATGGAATGTAGTAAACATTCTTAGTTTTCGGTGCAGTTACTTTACGTGTGTATTGAGGTATTTTATTTTTTAATTGCTTTTAGCCCACTTTTCATTACTGTTTTTCTCAAAATACGATTGTACATGAAAGGCATTTTAAGTATCTTCGACAGTAATTTTATTCTAATTTTCAAAGTACCTGTAAAATACCTGTATCCTATATTATTTAAACCCGTATTTATTATTCCGGCCAGTATTTTTGCACTTTCCATTGAATAGCTTATTCCTTCCAAAGAGCTTGGGCTTATCATACCTGCTGCTTCTCCTAATAAATATACACCATTTTTACCGGTACATGTACTCATAAATCCTTTGTTCATAAAAACATAACAACCTTCTCTTTTAAAATATTTATCGAGTGGAATGCCGCCGTTACGTATCTTCGCCTTAAACAACTCAAATCGGGTTATGCTGTCTTTTTTGGGAAATGCTCCTCCGATAATATAATGGTTGTCTTTTGATATTGTCCAGCAATATGAATCGGTTATTTTCCTGTCGAAAATGCATGAATAAAACGATGAATTTGACTTGTTTTCGTACCATTCCTGAATAGCGACATATTTGTCAATTTTATTTTTTTTATAAAATGTTCTTCTTACTATGGAGTTTGCACCGTCTGCTCCAATTACAATTTTTGCTTTCTCTATTCTTCTTATTCCGTTTGTTTTTAATTCAAGTGTATATGTTTTTCCGTTCTTTTCTATTTTTACACAAGTGGTATTTTTGCATATTTCAATATTTTGAGGAATTAGAGAAACCAGAAATTTTTCAAATTTCATCCTGTCCATATTTACATAGAACCGCTGATAAAACCTTTCAATGTTATTATCAAGATCAATAGTTTTTACAGAAAATATCTGAGGGTCAGCTAAAACATCTTTGGGCAAACAAATATCAAACTTAGCGAGTATTTTTTGCGCATCGGGCGACAATAATCCTCCACAACATTTACCGGTTTGAGTTGTTGTTCTGTCTATTGCAATTACTTTATATTTTATACTTAACAGCCTTGCCAGCGTAGCGCCTGCCGGTCCTAATCCGATAATAGCAATGTCGTACATAATTAATTATGGTAATAATATTGGTAACAATATAGATACAACCCTATTTTTTATACATAATCATCTTCTGCGTTTTTGTGTGTTGTTTTCTTTTTTGGCGCTCCGTCTATTATTATAACTATTTCGCCCTTGGGATGGTTAATTTCGTAATATTCCTTTAGTTCGTAAATGGTTCCGCGTTTAATTTCCTCGAACATCTTACTTAGTTCGCGACAAACGCAGGCTTGCCTTTCACTTCCAAAAAAATCGGCAAACATTGAAAGCGCCTTTGCCAACCGGTGAGGCGATTCATAAAAAATCATAGTCCGTGTTTCGTCGGCTAATTGCAGTAATCTTTTTTGCCGGCCTTTTTTTTGTGGAAGAAAACCTTCAAAGACAAACCTGTCGGAAGGTAACCCTGAAACTACCAGTGCCGGAATAAGCGCCGTAGGACCGGGCAGGCATTCTACCTCTATACCGTGTTCGACACATGTACGCACCAATAAAAACCCAGGGTCGGAAATACCCGGAGTGCCGGCATCGGAAATAAGAGCTATTTGAAGCCCTTGCTCAATTTTTGATATTATATTTTGCAGTGTTTTGTGTTCGTTGAATTTATGATGTGATACGAGCTTGTTTGTAATACCAAAATGTTTCATCAACTTTGACAGCACACGGGTATCCTCTGCCAGAATTACATCGGCGGCGTTTAATATTTTTATAGCGCGTAATGTAATATCTTCAAGGTTCCCAATAGGTGTTGGAACAAGTATAAGCTTTCCGGTTTTATTCATTGGCAAAACGCCGTTTAACAAGGTTTATAAATTTGAGGCCTGTTTCGCTATTTTCCCATTTAAAATTCTGCTGAAGGTAACTTAGCGCATCGTTTATGCTGTTCATAGAATCGAGCAAAATAACGGTGTTTGTATATTTTTCGGAACTGCCGCCGAAAAGTTCGCGAATGTACTGAAACCTGTCGTTTATGCCGATAGCGACCTGGATATTGTTAACCGGACGGTTCGACAATTTAAATTCAAGTTTATTGCAGTCTTCAAGCACATCGTTTAACGACTTGCCTTTTGTGAAACTGTCGCCCAGCCTGCGGCTTGCATCTATCTTAATTTCTCCGGCATTAACAGTTTCTTTGTTTGGTATTTCAGGTTCTTTTTCGCCGGCAGGAATATTTAATTCTTCTTTTTCGGTTATTTCATAATTTGTGCCAACAGTAACGGGGGGTTCTGCTTCAATTTTTTCTTCTTTAATTTCGAGGGGTGTTTTTATGCCGTGCTCAATATTGTTTAGCATCTGCATCAACTGTAAAATTCCTTTGGAGCGGGTATGCAGAAATTCTATTTCCAGAGGATTGAATTCTTTTCCGGTTTTTATTTGGGAAATTAATTCTTCCAATTCTCCCATGTCTTTCAGCATAATATCAATAAGCTTTTTATTTTCCATTTTGCAACAACTTAATTCATGTTTGTATTAAAGGTTACGTCCAATATTGCAGGGATGAATGATTCGGCCTCCTTACATACCGTATGCGAACCGAATGCTCTGCCATTTGAACCGCGCCCTGCAAATTTATTTCGTAAAAATACGAATTAATTATTAACAATTGACAATTGTCGGAACCATGATTTACAGGATTAAAAGACAGGCATGATTTCTTTGTGAACTTTGCATAAACTTTGTGTTTGTTGTGGCAAAATATAATCACGGCAATTATCAATTGTCCACTGTCAATTATCAATTATCCATTGTGTGTGGAACTTCGGGGATGAGGTCTCTGATTTCAGGAACGAGGGATTGAACTTCAGGGGCTGGGGCTGGAACTTCGGGGACGGTGTGTGGAACTTCGGGGACGGTGCGTGGAACCTCGGGGACGATGCGTAGAAGGCAGGGCGGCGAACGCCCTGCATCAGGCGAAGAACTTACCAAAAGCCGTTTCAGCCGGAAAACATCTGCTATGGTAACATACACCGAGGTTGAAAGCGGAATGGCTGTGTATTACGCCGCATGCTATGAAAACTCGCGCGGCGAAGCAGGCCCGTGAAGCCCCGTAATTGAAGCGCAAGTGAGGTAAGGAGTTGTAATGAACAATGGATAATTAACAATTATTAATTATGAATTGTAAATTAATTACCGTATCTTTACGGTGTATTAAAAAGTTAATATTCTTATTAGCGTCAGTGTCCGGTACATAGTTGCCGGCGCCGGCGCTAATTTTTTTGGGCGTATATTAATAGGCAGGCCTGTATTTAGAGTCGCTTTTAAGCAAGCCTGAATAACTTGCAAAACGCGAACCGGCAATTTCGCCTGCCTCAACGGCAGTTTTAACAGCGCAACCGGGTTCGTTAACATGCAGGCAATTATTATACCGGCATTTTTGAGCGTATTTGAATATTTCGGGGAAATAGTGCGATATTTCCCATGGTTCCATTTCTAACATCCCAAAACCTTTAATTCCGGGGGTATCAATAACGTAACCTCCAATATTTAGCTTAAACAACGACGAATAGGTTGTGGTGTGTTTCCCTGTTTTATGAAAGTCGGAAATATTGTCGGTTTTAAGATTTAATCCGGGTTGCAACACATTAAGCAGGGTTGATTTACCTACTCCGCTGTGCCCGCTAAGAACGTTAATTTTATTTCGTACGGCTTCATTCAGCATAACTAATCCTTCGCCGGTAACTGCCGAAGTTAAAACGCATTTATATCCTATTGTTTCGTATATATTCACAATATTCTCCAATTCGGTTTTCTGTGCCTGATTATAACGGTCTGTTTTATTAAGAACAATTAAAACGGGTATCCGGTATGCTTCGGCCGAAGCCAGATAACGGTCTATAAACGTGGTGGTGGTAACCGGATAATCAATTGTTGCAACAAGAATTGCCTGGTCGATATTGGCTGCAATAATGTGCGATTGTTTTGAAAGGTTGGGCGACTTGCGGATAATGTAATTTTTTCTTTCTGAAATATCGACAATAGTACCGGTTGTTTCCGATTCTTTTTTACCCGATACTTGCTGAACTGTAAACTTAACGCGGTCGCCTACCGCAACCGGATTGGTGCTCTTAATACCTTTTATACGGAAACTTCCTTTAATTCTGCATTCAAAACAGTCTCCGTTTTCGTCTTCAACTTCGTACCAGCTCCCTGTCGATTTTATTACCAGTCCATTTTTCAAGATGAAATATTTTAAAGTGGTTTATTAATTTTCATTGAGCAAGTATTTGTTTGATATGAATTTTACAGGATAAACAGCAGCCAGAAACCCGATCGTTAAAACAACGCCAATTATCATTATAATGTCAGTAAAAATAATTTGAACCGGATAAGCCGATACAACAAATGAGCCGTTTCCGGGGAGCGGAATAATGCCTGATTTAATCTGAACCCAGCAAATAACAGTTCCGAGTACGGCGCCCAATAAGGCGCCCAAAACCGAGATAAGCCAACCTTCAAAAATGAAAATCCGGCGGATTAGCCGCGATGATGCTCCCATGCTTTTTAAAATAAGCATGTCTTCTTTTTTGTCGATAATTAGCATTGAAAGGCTGCCTAAAATATTAAAAGAGGCAATAACAAGAATGAAAACGAGAATTAAATATGCCATTAATTTCTCTGTTTTAAGTGTTTTGTTAATAAGGCCGTGTTGCTGGTATTTGGTTTTAACACTAAACGAATTACCAAGAATATGCTGTATTTCTTCCTGAATTTTTTTCACATCGGTATTTGCATTCAGCCCGAGTTCGATAGATGATACCTGGTTTCCGCTTTCAAACAAATTACGGGCAAAATTAAATGGCACCAAAATGTATTTTGAATCAATTTCTTCTAAAACAGAAAAAATACCTGATGTTAATATCGAACTGTAGTTAATACCCTGTGCAGGAGTTAAAGACATTTGCCTGCCTTTTTTTGGTACAATAATTTGAATTGGGTCGGTAAAAGCAAGCCCCGCACTGAGGTTCCATGCAACCCCCTGCCCTATTACGGCATAGTCTGTTCCGTTTTCCTCTAACTTGTATTCGCCATAAACAGTTAAACTGTCTATTTGCGTGTATTCGCTGTAGTTGGACGGAACGCCTTTAACGGTGGCAAAATATTGGTTATTGCCTAATTTTAGCATAGCCATCTCTTCTATTATTTCGGCATAATGAATTACTCCTTGAATGTTTTTTATTTTTTCAACATCGCTTTGTTCAGGTTCGAACATTTTACCTTCAACTGCAGTAATTTTTAAATCGGGGTCGAAACTGTTGAAGAATAGATTAATTAGACTGCTGAATCCGTTTAAAACCGACAGTACAATAACCATGGCCATTGTGCCAACAATGATTCCGGCTACGGATATTCCGGATATTATGTTTATAATATGCTGTTTCTTTTTTGAAACTAAGTAACGCTTTGCTATATACAGTGGAAGTATCAAAAGTTTATTTTTATATGCTGTTTATCCTGTTAAAGGTATGTTCAAAATAGTTGAACGGCAAAATTCAGAGTATGTTTTATGCTTGGCACTGCTGCTAAAGGGTGTGCCTTTTTAATGCGTAATAATGGTTTTAATTATCTGTTGTTTTACTTATCAGTTTGTTGATATTGTCGATATAATCGAGGCTGTCGTCAATATAAAATTCGAGTTCGGGAACTATCCGCAAATTTTTTCCAATTTTTCTGCCCAGTTCGCCTCTTATTTGTTTGCTGTTCAATTTAATATCTGAAAGTACTTCTGAAGCGAATTCCGAAGGGAAAATACTGAAATAAATTCGTGCAATCCCTAAATCTTTAGTTACTCTTACTGTGCTTACCGTAATTAGTTTCCCCGAGTATTTCGCTTTGTTTATTTTCAGTATAATGTCTGCCATTTCGCGGTGCAGCAATCTGGATATCTTATTTTGCCGTGTACTTTCTTCCATTTATTAGTATTTATTTATATATGTTAATCTCAAAACTACTCAAAATAACAACACCATTGCCCGAAAATAATCACAGACAACAGCAGTATTTATATTAAATGCAAAGTTATGTGTTATGTATTTAAAATGTCTTTCTCAGCTCAAAAGAAGTTTTAATTTCTTCGCCGTTTCTCAAAATTTTAAGCCTGATTTTTTTATTTTCCTTACTTTGTAATAACAAGTTAATATCATTCAGCTCGAACGTTTTATGGCTGTTACTGTTAATTGATAATATCTGATCGTTTTTCAAAAGGCCTGCAAGGTGCGCAGGCGAATTCTCTATTATACTTGAAACGGTAAAAATTGGGAAACCTGGCATTGGGTTTATGATTTCCATACCACTCATATTGGCGTTAAATTCTTCTTTAATTCTACCGGTTGGCCTTAAAATTATTTTACTGTTCTGATAATCGAATATAACATAAAACCTGCGTAATATTTCTGCCCCCATTGTTCCGTTTCTGTCGTTAGCAGAAATAACCTGATCAATTAGTTCTGAGTTTGGGAATGCAACTATGGGTTTGGGTAAAATTTGCGAACCTATCAAAACTCCGTCAATTCTACCTTTAACCCCAAACAAATCACCGTTTAAACCTCGTCCAAGAAATGTTTCAAAATAATTTTGAGGGATACGGATTCTCTCATCCGATTTTTCCGACAACCAAAGAGCATCACCTGTACCGGTGTCAACTAATAGTTTTACAGGAACTTCTGTCAAAGAATTGGTAACGATTGTTGTATTCACAAATGGTTTATCGCCATCGAAAATAATAGGCATAACTATATCCTTATTTCTGCTTTTGTAATTGAAATACTCCGGTTTTTTTAAACGAATTTTTTCGTTTTCATAATCTATTTCAACAATATAATCTTTAAAAAGGTTAAGCCCAATAAGCCCGTGAATAGGCTTTCCGAGTATATGCGAGATTTGGAAATCTTCATCAATAACCATTTGAACTTCCTGGTTTCGTGCAGTTAATCCTTCAATATGCATAGTATTATTTCCCGAACGGTATGCGGTAATTTCGCCGTCTATACCTATTCCTTTTATTGTAACTGGCACCATGTAATTAAGGTTTAATTTGTCGATAAATGTCAATTCTGTTATAATCGGATACCTTACATCGGTGTCGAGTATAAAATTCAGAGTATCCGAATCGTTAATGGTTACCGGAATTATTATAAGGTTACTTGATATTTTAAAATTTATTACCGTAGTTTTACTTCTCGGATTATCAAAAAGGAACCCTCTGTTCGCGCCATAAAATTGTTGTGTGTTTTGACCGTAATCAATGCTTTGTTCAAGAGGGACATATTCTCTTACAATCATAATATTATCTTGTACTTCAAATAAAAGATAAAAATCCTGCATTAATTTGTCGAGAATAAATTTTATGGGCTTATTTGATACATTCAGGTTTATTTTTTTATCCTTTACAATTTCTGAATTGTACTGATAATCAATGTTCATATAATTGCAAATTTTTTCAATTATATCTGAAAGCGGTTCGTCTTCAGCATAAATACTGATGTTTTGATCGAGCGCCTGAATTTTAGTGTCTTGTGCAAATTGAATTTTTGGAACAAAAACCAAAGCGGAAATAACAAAAACTAAAGTTATCCGTAACTTATAAATAAACCTTTTCATATGTTTAAATTTTAGGGATTAATGCCAAATTTATATTTTAAATACATACAAAAAAACAAAACAAAGCAGAAAATTTAATATAATTTTTTGAAATTTTAATTTACGTGAAAACTCTTGATTTTTAATTCCATAATTATATCTGAACAACTTTTCTGAAATGAAATAATACTTTTTAAATTTTAAAATGTGTGAAGTTAATTAAATAAGAAATAAAATATAAAAGTATGTAATTAATATTTTGTAAATTTATATAAAATACTTAGTTTTGCCCTATCAATCCTTCGCAGAAGGAAAGCCCGGGTGGCGGAATAGGTAGACGCGCTGGATTCAAAATCCAGTTCTGGCAACAGAGTGCGGGTTCGATTCCCGCCTCGGGTACATAGTGAGTTTTAAGTTTCAGAGAATTTTAAGGAATATTTCGAGCTGAAAGTTGTAGTTGACAATTGGTAAAGAAAGGTGTATGGCAATATAGAAAATTACACAAGGATTCCGAATCGTAATAATTTCCCAATTATTTTATATTACAACTGTAAAGGTTTTACTGACTAATAAAACCAATGTTTAGAATGAGGTTTTCATGTCGAGCCAAAGTTTTTCTATTACTGAGTTTAGTTTTGAAGCCGTGCCTTCAAAATGATTGAACATAATTGAAAATGATAACGTTTTACCTGAATCTGTAATTAAATATCCTGCAAAACAACGAATTCTTGACATTGATCCACTTTTTACTTTCAATGATTCCTGTGGAAAGTTTATATTTCTGAAATTCGACAAAGTTCCATAGCCAATGCTCGCTAACGAAGCGTAAAAAACATTCTTATTTTCGCTGGTTTTAAACATGTAATTTAATATCGAAGTGATATGGGCAGACGAAATGGCATTAAAATGTGAAAGACCGCTCCCGTCTTCCATGAAAAAACCGGAATCAATTCCTTTAGATATAAAATAATCTTTTATAATTTCTATTCCATTTTTCCGGTTACCAATTCCTGTTTTTTCAGCAGCAATCTGTTTTACAATATGTTCGGCAAAAAGATTTACGCTTTCATGGTTTAATACCTTTATTATTTCGGCCAGTGTTGGCGATTCGTTTATATAAATAACCTGAAATTGGTCATGGTTTGTTTCTTTAAATTTTACTTCACCTTTTATAACAATGCCAGCCTTTGCAAGGTATGATAAAAACTCTTTTGATAAAAGTTCTTCAGGTTTAGGTACAGCTGCTTTTATCACAAACGACTTTCTGTTTTTTGGAATAGTGCCGGTAATTTCTCTCTTGGCATCAAGTACACTGCCAAATACATAAGCTAAGTCGCTGTTTATATCAGACGACAACACATTGTTTTCTATTTCAAGCCCTTGTATATCGGGATGTATTGATGTAATTTTAGTGGGTTCTCCCGATTGTTTTGACGATGAAAACGATATACGGAACAAGTTGTCGTAAACCGTTAATGCAGAAACACCTGTACCATAATAATTACCTATATCTTCCCAAATCCACGTAGGCGGTATTTTTTCAGTATCGTAAAGCGATCCGTCAATAATCAAATTACCGTTTATCTCTGCTATTCCGGCAGCTTTTATTTTTTGAACCCAAACATCCATAAAATGCGGATTTCCGTATTCATTCCTAAAATATTCGGATCCAAGCGCCGGATCTCCACCACCAACAATAATCAGATCTCCTTCAAGTTTATTACTCATTATTTTTCCTGAGAAACCGATTTTTGTTTTAAACCGGTAATCTGCCCCTAAAATTTCGAGTGCTGCAGCCGAAGTAACAATTTTTAATGTCGATGCCGGAATCATTAATTTATCTCCGTTATAACCGAATATAATTTCACTTGTAGCAGCATCTTCTATCTGAATACCAACAAGGGCATTTTTATATTCGGGCTGAGAAACAAGAGCATTAAAATTTTTGTAAAAATTTTGCTGAGCCTCTGCGAATAAAACATTCAGAGATATTATGACAAATATTATAATCTTAACTTTCATTTTTTATTTCTAAAAGTGTAAAATAAAAAACTGATTAAATATTTTGTATTGTTTTTAACAGATATAAAATTCGAAAAAAATTCTTTTGTAATATCTCAAGACTAATATAATATTGGCAATATTTTGGGTTCGCTAAGCAGCATACCCGGTTTTTCTTTTCTTATTTCATCAATAGCCTTCTCAATTTGTTCCAATGTGCATGGCATAGTTGCCAGTGAAAACATGGCCTTTTCGCCTGAGTATCTGTTATGGCTTACTGTTTCAATGTTTATATCCTGTTTACCTATAGCAGTTGTAATAAACCCTGTTGTTCCGGGAATATTGCCTGTATTAAATGTAATAAGATAAGGAAAAACAAAACGACGGACATCAGCAAGATTTTTTTCCGTGACCACAGGTGCACATGCTATTTTTTCGCCATACCGTGCAATAAATACAATATCTGAAACAATTGACATGGCAGTTTCACTTGATCCTGCACCTTTGCCAACAAGAAAATGAACTCCCGAATATTTGTTATTTACGCGCACGGCATTTGTAGCATCGTCAACTTTAGCCAAAAAATTGCTGTTTTTTACAAGCATTGGTTTTACAGTGGCAAAAATCTCACCGTTAATTTTTTTGGTATAGCAAATCAGTTTAATCCGGGCATCAATTTCATTTGCAAAATCAATATCTTCCATGGTAATATTTTCAATACCTGTAATTGAAAGTTCTTCCATAGTAATATTCATTCCGAAGGCCAGTTTAACAAGCAGTATTAATTTATGACCTGCATCCCCACCATTAATATCGAGGCTTGGATCGGCTTCGGCATATCCTTGTTCCTGAGCTAATTTAAGGGCTTCAACAAATCCGAGCCTTTTGCTCTGCATTTGAGTCATAATGTAATTACTGGTTCCGTTCAAAATTCCAGAAATAGACAATATTTTATCGCCGGTGAAACTTTCATTAATAGTTTTAATAATAGGGATTGCCCCACAAACTGCCGCTTCAAATCCAATTTTTAGATTTCTGGTTCCTGCTGCTTCGAAAATTGCATTTCCTCTTTCAGCCAATAATGCTTTGTTAGCTGTTACAAGATGTTTTCCCGAATTTAGAACTTCAAGGCATGTATTGTAAGCAAAATCACTTTTGCCACCAATGGTTTCAACAACGAGATCAATTTCTTCCGATGAAATAATTTCTCGAATATATTTTTGAGCTTCAGCGGGTGTTAATTTTTTAGATTTTCCGCAAAACAAATCAAGAGGCAGACCAAAACGTTCGGCAGCATTTTGTGGATCAAGTTCCACAATTTTTTTTATATTGATTTTTTTCTTTGCCCTTAAAGCCAAATCATTGTTTATATCTGTAATAATCCGTGCAACACCGCCGCCAACCGTACCGCAGCCTAAAATGGCAATATTTAAAGTTTCCATGTTTTATTTTTGAATATAAATCGCCGAAAGATAACAAAAAAACAGGAATATTTTTTAATTGACTGAAATTCTGTAAATATATACACGCACCTTTCTATCATTCCGACCATAGCGGAAGAATCTTTTCAAATAAGCAGATATATAGAATAGGTTAATGTTATCAAAAAAATTAAATAATAATAAATGATATCCGACTAAATAATTACTTTTGCGTCCTTAAAATTATGATCCGTATCATAATAATAAGTGTTATTTAATCACCTCGCTGTAATAGCAGTTTTTCTGTGTCTTCTTTACAGTGCAAAATTTAAGGGGGTATTATCATGTTGAAAATGTTTAAAACTTTCGGTGGCTACATCGAAATTTCTAAAGTAGAAAAAGGGTGCTGGATAAATGTTTCGGCGCCTACACAGGAAGAACTTGCACGTTTAACCAATGAATTTTGTATTCCCACCGATATTACGCAGGATATTCTTGATGCCGATGAACGCCCGCGTATGGAGTCTGACGACGATTGGCAACTGGTTATTTTGCGTGTTCCTGTAACAAGTCCGGATAATGGCGTGCCCTATTTTACAGTTCCTTTAGGGGTTTTTACAACGCCTGAATTTACCGTTACCCTTTGTTCTCAACCCAACGAAGTTCTGCCTTTTGAGCAACCATCACTTTATCGTGAAAACCGTCAGCAGGTTACCGATGTTTTAAATTTTATTTTAAAATTGTTCTTATTGTCAGGTAATACATATTTACGCTATCTGAAACAAATAAACCAACAAACCAACATGATTGAACAGGATTTGGAGAAATCAATCCGTAACAAGGAACTGAATAAACTGTTGAAAATGGAAAAATGTCTGGTTTATTTTATCACTTCTCTTAAAGCCAATGAATTGATTTTAGCTAAACTGCGTTATTCGAAGAAAAATACAATAAGTGAAATGAATGAAGATTTGCTGGAGGATGCTTTGATTGAGAATAAACAGGCACTTGATATGGCACAGATTCATTCCGACATTCTAAGTGGTATGATGGACGCTTTTGCCTCTGTAATCTCAAATAATTTGAATGTGGTTATGAAACAACTCACATTAATTTCTATTGTTTTGATGATACCAACTTTAATTGCCAGCTTGTACGGTATGAACGTACCAAATTATTTTGAAAATGCAAAATGGGCCTTCCCTGTTATTTTAGGATTCTCCGGAATATCAGCATACATTGCCGTTTATTTTTTTAGAAAACGAAGATGGTTTTGAAATTTTATTATTAATTTAGAGCGTTCAACTTTTTATTATTAATAATTAACATATTTTATGTGAAATATTGTGACATTTGAAAAGAAGTATTACTACATTTGTAGTATATTTTGATTATCAGGTTATAAATTATAATTATCAACGAACATGAAAAAACTAATATTGGTAATATTTACTGTGTTAATGGCATCGATATATAGCCATGCACAGAGTGGTGGTGATTCAATCGTTTTTGAAAAAACTGTTCACGATTATGGCACAATTGTTCAAAGCGGTAATGGCGAAACTGAATTTGTTTTTGTAAACAAAGGTACAAAACCATTAGTACTTAATGGTGTAAGTGCTTCGTGTGGCTGTACGTCACCAAGTTGGACAAGAACACCGGTTTTACCCGGGAAAACAGGCTCAGTGAAAGTTAAATATAACACTGAAATATTGGGGTCTTTTACGAAAACAGTTACTGTTTCTTCTAATGCTTCTAATTCCAACGTAATATTAACTATACGGGGAAACGTAGTGCAAAAGGCAACTGCACAAAAGTGAATTTTTAATAAATATACTCTTCAAAAGAGTTATTAGCTACCGGCAACTGTTAAATAATTAACAGTTGCCGGTATTTTATGTTGCTAATCAGGGGTTAATTACCATTCCGCTTATTTACCACGCTTTTAATTTCGCGAGAGAACTTGATAAATTGTTTGAATTTAAAACTGAGTTCAAAAATCAAAACTTGCAGTTGATAGAATATATTCATTAATTGCAGCAGCAGCCTTACGTCCATCTCCCATAGCAAGTATTACTGTAGCTCCTCCGCGTACAATGTCGCCTCCTGCGTAAATTCCATCTATATTCGACTGCATTGTTTTATCGTTCACTTGAATAGTTCCCCATTTTGAAGTATATAAACCCTGCATACTTTTTATAAAAATTGGGTTTGGTGAAACTCCTATACTCACAATAGCCAAATCTATTTCAAGTTCGTATTCCGAACATGGAATAGCAATTGGGCTGCGCCTTCCCGAACTATCGGGTTCGCCTAATTTAATTTTTTGGAGCATAATTCGGTTAACCCGTCCTTGTTCGTCTGAAAAATAACGAATAGGATTTGTAAGCGTAATAAACTCAATTCCTTCTTCCTGTGCATGTTTTATTTCCTCTATGCGGGCAGGCATTTCATTTAGCGAACGCCGGTAAATTATAATTGCTCTTTCGGCTCCCATACGCCGAGCGGTGCGTACTGAGTCAATTGCAGTATTTCCGCCACCTATAACAGCCACTTTTTTACCACGCATTATAGGTGTATCGAATTTGGAATTACCGGCACTCATAAGGTTTACTCGTGTAAGATATTCGTTAGATGAAAGTATGCCATTGCTGTTTTCACATGGAATATTCATAAATTTGGGTAATCCGGCTCCGCTACCAACAAAAAATGCACGATATCCTTCTTCACGTAAATCGTTGATTGTAGCCGTTTTCCCAACAATAAAATTTTTCACGAATTCAATACCCATCTGTTTCATGTTCCTTATTTCAGTATTTATAATACTTTTAGGGAGTCTGAATTCAGGAATGCCATAGCGTAAAACACCACCGTAATCGTGCAGTGCTTCAAAAACAGTTACTTTGTAACCAGCTTTGGCCAAATCGACAGCCGCAGACATACCTGCCGGGCCAGAACCTATAACAGCAACTTTGATATTGTTACTTTTATTGATTTCAGGGAGGTAGCACAATTTATTTTTCAGTTCATAGTCGGCGGCAAAACGCTCGAGATAACCAATTGCCACCGGTTCTTTTTTCATTTTTACATAATTACATTTCGACTCACACTGTACTTCCTGTGGACATACTCTTCCGCATACAGCAGGGAAAGTATTGGATTCCTTTATAACTTTTATGGCTTCTGGAATATTATTACGTTCAATATTTTTAATGAAACGTGGAATATCAATACCTACAGGGCAACCTTCCACACATAAAGGGTTAATACAATCGAGGCAGCGCCGCGCCTCTGTTATGGCCTCTTCAAGCGAAATACCTTTGTTTACTTCGGTATTGCTTTTTATACGTAAACAAGGATCTTCTTCCGTCATTTTAACCCGTTTAATTTGACTGCGTTCCCTTGTTTTTATTTTTTCTCTCAACTCAACACGCCAAGCGTTGTCTCTAAGTTTGCTTTTATTTTGTTCTGAAATCATATATTTTCATATTCTTGCCTATTCCAAAGTAATGCTGTTTGCTATATTTTCTTCTTCCTTGTAGCAATTTAAGCGCATAAGCAATTCATCCCATTCAATTTCATGAGCGTTGAATTCAGGTCCATCAACACAAACAAACTTTGTTTGTCCGCCAACGGTAACTCTGCAGGCACCACACATTCCCGTACCGTCAACCATTATGCTGTTTAGGCTGGCTATTGTAGGAATTTCATGTTTTTTTGTTAAGAGACTCACAAATTTCATCATAACTGCAGGGCCAATTGTTATGGATAAATCAATATTCTCATGGTTGATAAAATATTCCAGTCCTTTTGTTACCAGTCCTTTCTGTCCGTAACTGCCATCGTCGGTCATAATGATAACCTCATCAGATAATGAACGTATTTCTTTTTCAAGTATAATCAGGTCTTTAGAACGGGCAGCTAAAACAGTAAGTACACGGTTCCCTTTATTTTTTAATTCCTTAATAACAGGAAATAACGGAGCAACGCCAACACCCCCACCCGAACACAAAACTGTACCAAAATACTCAATATTAGCAGGCATCCCAAGCGGACCTAACAAATCGGTTACTTTATCGCCTATTTCGAGATTGGCCACTTTGGAACTTGTAACCCCCACTTTCTGAATTATTAATGTTATAGTACCTTTTTCAAGGTCAGACGATGAAATAGTAAGAGGAATTCTTTCCCCTGTTTTGCCTATCTTAACAATTACAAAATGGCCTGCACGCCTGTTTTTAGCTATCCAGGGTGCATGAATTTCAAGTTTTACTACTTTTTCAGAAAGATATTCCTTACTTAATATTTGATTCATTTTTACTATGTACTATGCAGGTATAAAACTGCACTGTAAAAGTAATAAATATTGATTTCCACGAGTTATGGGCACACAAAAAATTAACTAATCAGGAAACTGTTTTGAATTTACTGAATAAGTTTTTAAAACCCTCCCGCCTCTGCACGGTGGTTGAAGAGGTGGTGAAAGTATCGCGAAGAATTTCGCAAATATTAGCTGTTTTGTTTATGATAGTAAAGTAAAGTAAAATATAACTTATCGTTTACGAAAATTTTCAGATGTTTTTACACATTTACAGTTCGTGTTTTGGAAATTGTCATTCCTGTTTTTATTTTCGTAAAAAATTTTCAAAAATATAAATCCATGGGAAGAGCATTTGAATATCGTCGCGCAGCAAAAGAAAAGCGTTGGGACAAGATGTCGAGAATATTTCCAAAACTGTCGAAAAAAATAACCATTGCAGCCAAAGAGGGTGGACATGAACCCGATTTAAATGCTGCTTTACGCACTGCAATATTAAATGCCAAGGCACAAAATATGCCCAAATCCAACATTGATGCTGCCATTAAACGTGCATTGGGTAAAGATGCAGCCGATTTTACAGAACTTAACTATGAAGGGAAAGGCCCTTATGGTGTTTTAATTTTTGTTGAATGTGCCACTGATAATACCACTCGTACCGTAGCCAATGTAAAAAGCTATTTTAACAAGATTGGCGGAGGTTTAGTTTCTAGCGGTTCTCTCGAATTTATGTTTTCACGCAAGGCCGTTTTTGAATTTGTAAAACCTGCAGGAATAGATATTGAAGAACTTGAACTTGAATTGATAGATGCAGGTTTGGAAAGCATAGAAGAAAACGAAGGCGAATATTATGCGTATTCCGATTACACAAATTTTGGAGACATGACCCATGCTTTTGAGATGCTCAAAATTGAAGTTAAAAAAGCAGTTTTAAAGCGTTTTGCCAACGACCCCGTTGAATATACTGAGGAACAATTGGAAGAAATCGAAAAACTTATTGACAAACTTGAGGAAGATGACGATATTCAGGCTGTTTATACTAACATAGCATAAATAGAGTACCTTAAAATTTATCAATTATTCAGTTACTTTTGACGTTTAAACAAACACAATCTATATGTATCGGAACGGCAAACTTGGCATGATTGCGGGAGGCGGAATGATGCCGGTAGAAATTATCAAATACTGCAACGAAAATAATATTGAGATATACGTGGTGGGCATCGAATCGTTTGCAACCGACGATCAGTTGAAAGATGCACCGCACAGCTTTGCAAAAATCGGCGAAGCCGGCAAAATACTGAAAGCCTTTAAAAACAACGGCGTTAAGAATATCGTACTGGCCGGCGGCATCAAACGCCCATCGCTTAAAGAACTGATACCCGACTGGGAAGGAGTGAAAATAATTGCACGGCTCGCCATAAAGAATATAAGCGACGACGGCATGTTTCGCAAAGTAATCTACGAAATTGAGAAACGCGGTTTCAAGGTGGTGGGTATTGAAGACGTAGTTCCAGGCATGATGTTTTCAGAAGGCATCTATGGCACGGTTAAACCGTCGCCTGAAGACATGGACGACATTCGCCGCGGCATTACTGTGGCGAAAGCCCTTGGCGCCGTAGATGTCGGTCAGGCAGTTGTAGTGCAGGAAGGCATGGTGCTGGCCGTAGAAGCCATTGAAGGTACCGACATGATGCTTTCGCGCGCCGCCACGGTTAAGAAATCCGGCAAGGCGCCCGTAATGGTAAAGGTGCTGAAACCCGGCCAGGATTTGCGCGTTGACCTGCCGGCAATAGGCCTGCTGACCATCGAACAGCTGAAAAAATACGGCATCAAAGGCATTGCAGTTGAAGCCGGCGGAATTTTGCTTATTGAACGCGAAGCCGTCATCAGGCAGGCCGACGAAGCCGGCATATTCATCATAGGAGTAAAAATCTGATTAAACGGGAACACCGGTAAATGAGCCTTGTATATATCATAGCAGGAGAACCTTCGGGCGATTTGCTTGCATCGCGGCTAATGACTGCCATGCAGTCTAAAAGACCCGGCATAAGGTTTACAGGCACGGGAGGCGAAACAATGGCCGCACTCGGCTTCAAAAGCCTGTTCGATATTTCAGACATATCTGTTATGGGCATCATGGAGGTGGCGCCCAGGCTGCCGCTCATTATGAAACGGCTTAAACAGGTAGTGGCCGATATAAGGGAAAAGCGCCCCGAC
>JAITWJ010000047.1 GCA_031285325.1 Bacteroidales bacterium | reverse complement strand
GCTTTTCACAGTTAACAGCTGTAAAGACCCTGATTCTATTTTTAAGGATACCGAAATTCAGGAACCGGTAACACGCTCCGGCGAATCAGGATGGGATTACCCCGTGAAACCGGGTACGGGTGCATGGAATGCATTGAAGACAGAAGAAGAACGTATAGCTGCTGTTCAGGTACCGGAAACAATTTTAGCATCGCTGTCGCCCGACGATGCTGTTCGTCTGTGTATTACGCTTCCTGCTTTTTTTATATTCACTGCATGGAACACACCACAGGAAGGTTTTGAAGTTATGTTGTCGAGATACAACATATTGAAGCATATTTTGGATAGAAAGGATGCCGGAGGCAGTTTGATAGCGGCATATAAGGACGCCGGTATGTCAGGATTTAAAACATTGCCGTATTCCAATGAATTTTGGACAACTAAATTAGATTATCTCGAGTTATTACTGTTTCAAGAAGAAATTTTGCAGTCAATGACACCTGACCAAAGAGTAGAATTAATCGTGGAAGCAAGATTAAAATTTGCTGAAAAAAGTGTAAACGAGGCTTTTGCATCTATCCCAGGTATTTTACCTCCATTATGTATTATGGCAAGTGTCCTTCATATAGAAGAATATCCTGAATTTATTACCTCTCCTAATAGGCAGGCAATAAACCAACTTATTCAAACAGGGTGGCTATTTGACGATATTTCGTCAATTGATGAAATTATAAAAATAACGGATAATTACATTAACACTAAACAAGAAACGCCATGAAAAAGTTTTTTTATTTGATATTGGTAGTTCAGTTACTTACTATAGCCTGTAATAATACACCAAATGATGATTTGATAGATGATCTGACAAATAATAGTTCGGACGCTTTTGAAGCATTTATAGAACAACAGGAGGCAATAATAAATTCTTACGAAAATATTTGCCCGCCTGTTACTGATGCCATTGATTATCCGGAACCATGGACAGTTGACATTGCAAAAACCTTTGTTATTCCAGATGAAACTATCAACTCGATGAGTACTTGTGGTTTATTGGCAACACTATTGGAACATCCTGAAAATGGCATGTTTAGACCTTGGTGTACATATTGCAGTAATTCTGAATTGCCGGGTGTTACCATGCTTAACGATGAACTTCGAGAGAATAAAGTTGCAGTGGAATTATTCAAAAGAGATGATTACTTTTCGGTTTTAGCATCTAAATATTTAACCATAATAGAGAAAAAGGAATACTATTATGGACAGACTGAATATTTTGAGATGCTTTTAGCAAGCGATATGTGTATGTCGATGCTAAATGAAAACGAAAAAATTCAGTTAATGGTCATGGCTTTAAAAAAAGCAACATCCAAAAGCGAAAGTATTGGTGTAAATGAAACCTGTCATATCATGGTTGCTGTTATGCAGTCATGCAATTATATTCTATTTAAAAAAGATGTAGGAACGAAATTGCGTGAAACATCTATGGGATACAGTATGGATATTTCAGACGATATAATGTATCTTGGCCTTAATAGCCATTCTGATATAATCGTAAAGTATGCAAAAAAATTTTTAAACGAAAAAATGTAAGAAAAATATTATGAAATATACTAAATATATTTTTGCAGTATACATGTTATTGGGTTCAGTCAATGTTATTGCCCAATACCAGAATGGGGGTCCGATTTATACACCGAAGTTCACTCAAGTAAATGTGCTGAAATTTGTCGGTACGGATTATACTACACAACAAAAAAATGATATAAAAACCGAATGGATGAATTATTACAATAACAGAATAACATTTGAAGCGGAAGCAACTTATAAATATAATTGTCATGTTTGGGCGTGGGCAGGGTTTAACAATTATTGGATGAATGCACCTGAGCAAGCTAAATACTGGAATGATGGCAGTTATACAGAGGTTACGACTCCTTTTGACGGCGCCAAAGTTCGTTACGTATCTGACGACCACTCCTCCGTTGCAACATCAACTTCTGATTATTTCAGTTCCAAATGGGGACCAGGCCCCAGGTTTAAGCATCATAAAAATGACAGTCCATATACTGTAACAAGTTTGAAATATTACGCAAGAGTTCCCTATATTTCCGGCCTCGCCAATATAAAATACCCCGGAAGTGTTACAGCTTATACCTTAGACAACGCACGGCCAGGAACAATAACATGGGAAAAAAGCGCCGGCAGCCCGTTTAATATATCGCCCACTACCGGCAGTACAACAAATGTTACCCAAACAGGAAGTTCAGGTACAGGAACGCTTACGGCAAAAATAAACGGTGTGGTAGTTGCCACTAAAACTATCACGGCATCTAAAATTACAATTAGCGGTGTCATGAATGGCCCCGATGTAGTCTATAAAGGACAGACTGGTGTTTCTTACTGGGTACCTTTCGAAACAGACCTGACATATAACTGGGAATACGGGTATTTTACTTTAGCTTCAAGTAACGGTTTTTCGTCATGTTCATTTAATGTTCCGCAAAGTTTCGGTATTGGCAGCGAGGAGGTATTGAGATGTGTAGTAAAATTCAATGGCGCTACTGTTGGTGCTTTTTACAAACATGTAGAAATTTATTAACGGTTTAATTTTCATACCGCCAAATAAATTATAATGCAAGGCCTTGCAGGTTAAAACTTGCAGGGCTTTCGTTTTTTTAGAAACTGTTTTATTAATCCCTAAATCTCCTGAAGGGGACTTTACCACCCAATTGTTCTACCTGAAGGGGGCAGGGGGTAACTGTAAATCTTAAATCTGTAATTCATAAATACAAAATTATACTCTTCAATATAACAATACCCAAATGGCTTTTGTTGTGTTTACCGGAAAAAATATGATATTTGCCTCTTAAAATTTTACAAGAATGAAATTGACATTAAAACAAATCGTAATTTTATTATCATTCATGAGCGTACCGTTCATGAATATGGCCCAAATAGCTGATAACAGTGAAACAGCTGCAACATCGCTGCGCAAATGGGTACAATTCGACGGTGCTATTAAAACAAAGTTTGAAATGAGTACAGACGGAGGCGTTATGCGGTTTAACGTGCGTAATTCGAGGCTCGGTTTACGGGGCGATATCGGCGAATATGTAAGTTACCGGATACAGGCAGACCTAAGCAACGAAGGTGTATTCCAGCCGCTCGACCTGTTTGGTACACTGAAACCGGCCAAAGGAGTGAGCATAAACTTCGGGCAAACATCAATCCCTTTCGACAACCAGTATATTATAACACCTGCCGAAATGATGTTTGCCAACCGTGCATTTGTAGGTAAATACTTCACGCCCGGCTCCCGCGATATTGGCACCGTGGTTAAATACAGTTTCCCAACAAAAGCTTTTCCGCTCGAAGGCGAATTGGGGATGTTTAATGGCGGCAAAATTAACAACCCGCAGTGGACTGACAACCCCTCGTATGCTGCAAGGCTTATTGCCGGAAGTATGGATGGTTTCCGTACCAGCGCCAAAGTGTATCAATACAACGGCGAAATTGTAGAAATGCTCTTATGGGGCGCCGACGTACATTATGCAAATGAGCGTTTACGTGTAGAAGCGGAGGTTATGAACCGTACAGCGCATACAACAAGCCGCGACCTGTTCGGAACATATATTCAGGGCACATACATGTTTGATATCAAAAACGGAAAGATGTTCCATAACTTGAGCCCTGCATTCAGATGGGACGCAATGGGCTACGATGTTACAGACGCCGGATTTGATGTAAACAGATTGACTTTCGGGATTAACTTCGGGCTGGATATGAAACCTTTCAGCTCAACGTTGCGGATTAACTACGAACAATATTTTGTCGGAAACGATAATTTTGCGGAATTCAACAACCGCGATCCTCATGTGTCCGATAACAAGGTAACCTTGGAGTTGCTGCTCAGATTCTAATCAGTGTATTAATAGCACATCCATAATAGTTTTATACATTAAATAATCAATAATCAAATGAATCATTTTATAAAGAAGCGGTCTGCGCCGGTTTGTTTCAGGCGGTGGGCCAACAAAGCGTATGCGGTGTTCAACAGCCTGCATCGTTGTGTTAAGATTGGCGTGTTGTGTACCAGTTATACTATGCTGGTTTTGCCGGAGCAGAGTTTTGCACAGGCAGACAGTACCCAGGTGAAGAATATAGATATGGAAGAAGTGGAAGTAAGCACGGATGCTGCGCCCAATGTGTTTGCATCAATCGGAAGAACTATTGTACAAATACGCAAACAGGATATTGAGCGAGCGGCGGCACAGAGCCTCGTTGACTTGCTGGAGTTTATCCCCAGTGTCGATTTGAGGCAACGCGGCCCCTACGGAGCACAAGCCGACGTATCAATACGCGGCACATCGTTCGACCAGACACTGGTATTGCTTAACGGAATCAGCATCAACGACCCGCGAACAGGGCACAACTCACTCAACCTCCCCATCGACCTCGAATCGGTCGAAAAAATCGAAATACTTGAAGGACCCGCAGCACGAATCTTTGGCAACAACGCCTTAGGCGGCGCTATTAATTTCATCACAGGAACACAACCTGATAATCACCTGAAGGTTTCTCTTGCCGGCGGACAATACGGTTTCTACAAAGCCTCCCTCGCCGGAACCGCACATACCAGCCACACTACGCATCACCTGGCAGTTTCGCGCACCGTATCTGACGGCTACATGCACAACACCGATTTCAATAACCTGAACGTTTTCACACAAAATAAATGGAACAACCGCATAGTTCCGCTCGACCTGCAACTGGGTTATACGCAGAAGGATTTCGGCGCCAACAGTTTTTACGGCCCTAAGTATCCCGACCAGTTCGAGATACTGCACACGCTTTTCGCGGCGCTGAAAGGCAATGTTACGGCGGGGAAACTCACCATCGAGCCATCAGTGTACTGGCAGCGCAATTACGACCAGTATATTCTCAACAGCAACAACCCCGACGCATACCGCAACTTCCACAATACCGAAAGCTACGGTGCAGACATAACCGCTTCGCTTACCAGTTGGCTGGGGCGCACGAGTGTTGGCGTACTGGCTCGCAGCGAACGGATTTACAGCAACAACCTGGGCGAACTGATGGACACGCCACTCGAAGTACCCCGCCAGAATGATAAATGGTACACCAAAACCGGCCGGCGAACCAACGTCAGCGCTTACGCCGAACAAAACCTGTACGTTGGCAAGTGGAGTGCATCGGTGGGCGTGCTGGCCAACCACAACAACTATACGGGCAGCCGGTTGAATCTGTATCCGGGTGCCGATCTGGCTTTCCATCCGAACCAAACCGTTAAATTATACGCTTCGGCCAATAAAGCCATGCGCCTGCCTACCTTCACCGACCTGTGGTACACCGGCCCGATGAACATAGGCAACCCCGGCCTGAAGCCCGAATACAGCACAGAATATGAGCTGGGCGGCAAAATTACCGCCAACTGCTGGAATGCCACCGTCAGCTATTTCTACCGCAACATTAGCGATGCCATTGACTGGATATGGCTCGACGATCAGCAAAAATGGCACACCATGAATCTTACTGATTTGCACACGCACGGCATTTCGCTGGGCGGGCAGTGGGATATGAAACGCTACGCAGGCAATGGCTTTCCGGTGCAGCTGCTCACAATGCACTACACATTTATGAGCAGCAACAAATCGGCCAACCAGTACAAGTCGAACTACGTGATGGATTATCTCCGGCATAAACTGAACATAGGCCTTACGCACAGAGTGGCAGAAAAGGTGTATGCCCACTGGATAATCGGCTGGCAAGACCGCAACGGAGGCTACATGAAATACAGCGCCGCCGACAATACCGAATGCGAAACGCCCTACAACCCCTTCTGGCAGATCGACCTCAGGGTTTACAGGCAGGCCGGGCGCTTGAATGTTTTTGCAGAAGCCTCAAACCTTGGCAACCGGAAATACCAGGACATTGGCAACATAACCCTTCCGGGGCGGTGGATACGCGCCGGCATGTCGGTAACTTTAACTCATGTTGACAGAATTGAATAAATTATAAAGCAAAACATTCAGCATAAATATATTTTAGAAACTGTTTTGAATATGAATTTCGACAGGCAGGAAGTACTTTCCCTGAATCGGAAAACATGTTTCAAGAGCTAAAAGATACTTTCCCTGAGTTGGGAAACATGGTCCGAGAGCTAAAAACTACCTTCCCTGAACGGGGAAAGTACAGCAAAGCGGTTAACGGGCCTCAAAAAAAACTTATCGGGTAAATTTCAAAACAGTTTCTAAATAATTATTCTGTATTTTCTCCTGTAAGTGCGCTGCGTATCAACTGCCGCAGCTCCATTTCTTTATTTTCCACTATTCTGCGCGATGCCGGCCGGTAAAAATTGGCATATTTGCTTCTCGAAAGCCTGAACCTCATTTTGTCGGGCGTTCCTTTTACGCCAACAGCTAACCGTATTGGCAACGGAGATTCTACCAGCGATATGTTATAATCGAAATTCATGTTCAAATAATGCCGTCCTCCTACCACAGCCTTGTATTTGTCCATAACAATAAGAAAAGGATAAATATCTACTTCATTCCTGAAAATGGTAAATTCGGCCGACAGGCTGTCAATCTTATTCTCTGTTTGTTTTCTAAAGCGCAGTGTTCTGGCAATTCTGCCGAATGTTTCACCGTCCATTAATACCAGGTCGTTTCCCCGAATTGAAGACGATGCACGTATGGTTGACATTTTAACGTTATACAATGAATCGGTGTATAATTCTCCTGCAAAACGAAATTCTCCTTCTCCGCCAAACGACCTCAGCATTGGCATCATGGTATCAATGGCCGGAATCATTTGCAGCAGTTCGGCTATTTCAATGTTAAGCATTCGCATGTTTAGTCCCATAAACAGGTGGTTTTCCCGTGGTGTACGGTACATGGCGGTTAATTCCATACGGGCGGCGGGCATGGTAAACGAAATTTCATCCAGAACCAAAGTGCCGTTGTAAACCCTTACATATCCGTTTATGTTGCTTGCTGTTATATTGCCGCCGTATGTTGCATTGTTTATGTTGGTGTGGAGTGTTATGTCCATGCCTTTGGGAACTAAGAATGTAGAAGATGAATTTCCGGCAATTTCGTCCTGTTCTTCATCACTGTACCCAATTCCGTTGGTTATATTCATTAGTTGAAGTATGTCGGTTACTCCGGAAGCAAAGCTGAACTCTCCCATAAGCAGAGAATCGCCTTTGATGTAAGACGATACATTGGTTAGTTTGCCCGACAGGTTGAAATCTGACTGGTTAATATTAGCAGCGCCTTTCTCTATGTTTACCGTTTCTGGATCGAACCTCATTTTTATTTCCGGAATTTCTACCGGATATGAAAGCGAAGCCATTGTTACGGTTCCGGTTTCAATTGCCATAAATCCGCGAGGATTCCATTGCAGCAGCATATTGTCTTTTTGCGCAGAATCTTTCTCTGCGTTAATGTCGAGGTTTAATTTTTCGATTAACGCCGAATATTCGCCGAATAAGGCATCAATACGGCCACTGTTGTACGTGAGCCTGATTTCGGGCTCGCCGGCCATATTTTTTCTGGGAGCAATTGCAATATTCCCCGATGGTTGAACAATAGAAACATTCATCGAATCCATCTGGGCATTTAGGGTATTTATGTTGAATGAACACAATATATCGGGAATTTTTGATGTATCTCTCACATCGGATGACTCAAATGAAATTTCGGCATTTTGCAGCGACGCCGAAAAACTGTTCGTTTTGTTCGCACTCAGATTATTTGTCGTGATATCTGCAAATACAAAATTTGTATTACCCGTTGACGCTTTGGGGTTGGGTAACGCAAATTCTACTGTCGACAGGCCGGTCTTTACCGACAGACTGTCGTAAACTATGTCGAGGCCGGACAGTGTGAAAGTTCCTGATGTTTTTATTTTTTCCAATTCCACATTCTCTATTTGCGACATGGAAAATTCGGTTTCCATATTTCCTGAAACTTTACCGTTGGCCGTAATTTTCATGCTGTCGGGTATCATAGGCGCAAATTCCGACAGTAAAACACTGACGTCGGTATTTAAGTGAAGGTGCATATCGGAAAAAAGATTAGTTATTCTTCCTGTAGTCTTTATAGACGACTGCGGCGTTTTAGCATCCAAACTGTTTATACTGACGTATGATTGCGGGTCTTTAAAATCGGTATGAATATTTACATCGGCATTCACTGCTGTGAGCGGAACCGGAAAATCGGAATATTGGAGTGTTCCGTTTTCGAGTAAAACACGAAGATCAATCAATGGCATTGACGATTGGCTGTAAACGCCCTTAACCGTGCCTTCGGAATATAAATTGCCATCGGCTGCAACACCCTCAGTGTACGAGGAGAAAGATGGCGGAACAAGCGCCATAATGCTTTTAACAGGCCATGAAGAAAACTTATACGACAAATTGGTGGCAACAAGTTTTTGGACAGTATCATTTTCAATAGTTCCTGCAACATCGAGTTTTAAATCGTTTACCGATAACGAAACTTCTTTCAGCATAACAAACTGGCGCGAAAGCATGGCGTCGGCAACAATATTAAGCCCTACAACCGCATCTTGTAAATATTTTTCATTGCCGAGTTGAAACATTACCTCGCACGGCTCCATGCTTATTTTCCCTGAAATACTGTCGCCGTGTGCAGAGCCGTTGACAACTGCCGACATGTTTTTTATTCCCATATCGAATGTTAATGAATCGGAACCATAATGTAAAATTCCATCTAAAGAATTAACAGCAGCGTCAACGTTTAAAGTTCCCGACTTTAACGAACCGCTGACTTTTGCCGACATGTGAATTTCGGTTTCCAACACCGACGATGTACCGGTACCGTATTCCAACGCGAGGCCGAATGGTTTGGCGTCGATTACTCCAACTATATCGTTGGTTGTCATAGAACCATTGATATTTGCCGACAACCGGCGAGCATCGGCTTTCAGGTTCATAGTTTCGTCAATGTACAGAATACTGATGTTCTTCAAATCAATATTTTCTATATCAATTATTTTGAATACCAAATCTGTTTGCGCTGTATCTTGTTCCGGAGAGGAATTGCCGAATATATCGAAGTTGGCGTGTCCGTTGCTGTCGATATATGCACAGATATTTCCACCTGACAGGCGAAAATCATTCACAACAAGCTCGCGGTTTTTTACCAACGATTCAATGTTTATAACGCCGGTTATTTCTTTCAAATTAACCAAGGTGTCGTTTGGCGCTCCATAAACAGGATTGACTAAAATCAATTTGTTGGCTCTTAATCCGAATCGTGGAAATGTGCTGAAGAAAGTAATTTCTACTTCGCCTATTTCGCTTTTACAGTTAATGTATTCGGCAGCCTGTTTGCGAACAATGGGCGTTAGCTTTTCGGGCGTAAATATTAACCACGATACTATGCCTGCGGCTATAAATGCAAGCAGCAACAATGTTCCAAGCGAAATAAAAAATATTTTCAAAAACTTTTTCATTATCCGGTTGTTATCAATTCACCTTTGAAAATGAATAACTGCTGAAACTGTCATTGTATTTCAAGGATGTGGCTGTTAACTCGGTAATGTTATAGTTTTTTGGAATTTCTCCGCCTATTTCCATGATGTGAATTTGCCTAAGTTCGGAATTAACGAGTGTCCATGTAAATTTCTGGGCTTCTTCTTCTGTTACATCTTCGCTTGTGTCCCAAGTGGCTCCTGTGTGGTCTGATAAATATTTATAATACAGTGTTCCCTGCTTCCACTTACCATACAGCAGGGTTTCATCGAATTCATATTCCTTTTCGCAGGAGTTAAATAAAACGGAGGACAGTAAAAATACAATTGCAATAAATAATATTTTTTTCATGATATTAATATTTATGTGTTAGGTTTCTCTTCTTTGGGTTTTTGGTTTTCAGTTTTCAGCAAAAACTACCATACTGTTTTTAGTAAACCACCGTCAACGGCGAGGCTAATTCCTGTTATGTACGATGCTGCGGGAGAAAGCAGAAAAGCGCCGGCGCGGCCAAATTCTTCCGCAGTTCCGTACCTGCCTGCAGGTATGGATGCTTCGTTATTTGCTTTAACTTTTTCTACCGGTATTCCCATAATTTCAGCACGGTTTATGTCGAGCGACTTTAAGCGGTCGGTATCAATTCTTCCGGGTATAAGGTTGTTTACTCTTATGTTTTCGATGGCAAGTTCGTTTGAAAGGCTTTTTACCAAACTTACAACTCCTGAGCGAAAAACATTGGAGAGCAGCAGCCTGTCGATCGGTTCTTTTATTGAACCGGAGGTTATTGTTAGTATTGAACCGCATCCTGCATTTCGCATTACAGGTAAAACTCCGCGAATCATCCTCACTGCGCTCATAAGTGTGAGGTTATATGCCATTTCCCATTGTGCATCTGTAAAATCGCCGAATTTACCGGGAGGCGGCCCGCCTGCGTTCACTACAAGCCCATCGATACGTTCAAATGCAGTTTCAATTTCCGATATCCAGTTTTGAATTGATTCGGCGCTTGAAACATCTAAAACAGTTGCATGAATTGTTGCTCCCGTTTCTTCTCTTAATTTTTTTGCTGCCGCCTCAATTCCGGTTTTTGTCCGGCTGGCAATGCAAACTGTTGCTCCGTTTTTTGCCAATTCGCAGGCTATGCCAAACCCAAGCCCTTTGCTCGAAGCAGCAACCATATATACTTTACCTTTAACCTGTAAATCCATTTTTTGTCCGTTAACTATTTTACAAAATTAATGTTTTTGTTACAAAATAAAAAGCCTTGGTAAAAATGATAAAATATTGATAAATAAAGTAATTTTTTGTGAATGAGGTTTATTATATGTTCTTCAGGCATTGTAAAATTTGAGAATAATGTTCTAAAATGTGGTTTTTGTGTACCGGTATTTTAGCCAGCCCGCTTTTATTCGGATAATTCCACCGTTTCATTAAGTATATTTTCTTGGAAACTGTATTGAATTTACCTGACAAGTTTTTTTTGATACCCTTCCATAAACTGCGTAACAATTGACAGTTATTAACCCCTGAATCTCCTAATGGGAACTGTTCTCCCTTCAGGGGGCGGGGGTAATTGTTTTTCTGTGTTTCCTGAAATTCAAAACAGTTTCTTTAATTTATGAATACCAAATCATTACCATCAACGTCAATAACTATGGCCGTGTCTTTTTGAACAGTTCCTGCAAGTATTTTCTTTGAAAGTTCGTTCAATACATACCGCTGTATTATTCTTTTTACAGGCCGCGCTCCAAAGTGAGGGACGAAACCCGCTTCTGCAAGCCAGTTCACAGCAGCATCTGTAATTTCTATTTTTAAACCGGCAGTACCGTTCAACCGTTTTACCACCTGAATAAGCTGTAACCTTACTATTTCGGTTATGTCTTTTCTGGAAAGCGGGGTAAACATAATAGTTTCATCAATTCTGTTAAGAAATTCGGGACGAATTGTTTGACGCAGCATTTCCATTAACCTGTTTTTGGTATCTTCCAAAATATATTCCTGGTTTTGGCCTGTTATACTTTCAAAATTTTCCTGAATTATATGCGAACCCAGGTTCGATGTCATTATAATAATCGTATTCTTGAAATTTACCGTACAGCCTTTATTGTCGGTTAATCTGCCGTCGTCGAGTACCTGAAGTAATATATTAAAAACATCAGGGTGCGCTTTTTCAATCTCATCGAATAAAACTACGGAGTACGGTTTATGGCGCACGGCCTCGGTTAACTGGCCGCCTTCGTCGTATCCGACATATCCTGGTGGACTTCCAATTAAACGTGTAAGCGAAAATTTCTCCTGGTATTCCGACATGTCTATACGAGTAATCATATTTTCATCGTTAAAAAGATACTCGGCCAGCGCTTTTGCCAATTCTGTTTTCCCAACCCCTGTTGGCCCCAGAAATATAAACGAACCAATAGGGCGTTTATCGTCCTGCAGTCCGGCACGGCTCCTGCGTACAGCATCAGAAACAGCCGTAATGGCCTCATATTGCCCTATAATTCTTTTGTGCAGTTCTTCTTCAATATGAAGCAGTTTTTCGCGTTCGCTTTGCAGCATCTTTGCCAGCGGAATTCCTGTCCAACGAGCTACAACTTCGGCTATATCTTCTGCATCAACTTCTTCTTTTATCAGGCTTTCGCCGCCTTTCATTACCTGAAGTTCCTGCTGCAGTTTTTCTATTTCGTGTTCAGCGTCTTTAACCTTTCCATATCGCAGTTCGGCCACCCGTTCGTAATTTCCCTGGCGTTCGGCTTCTTCAGCCTCGCGGCGATAATCTTCAATTTGGAGTTTATTTTTCTGAATAGAATCAATTACCGATTTTTCGGATTGCCATTTTGCACGCAAACGTGATTGTTCTTCTTTAAGATTTGAAATTTCTTCATTTAAAACAGATAATTTCCTGTCATCATTTTCGCGTTTAATAGCTTCTCTTTCTATTTCGAGTTGTTTAACGCGGCGTTCAATTTCGTCAAGTTCTTCAGGTACAGAATCCATTTCCAGACGAAGTTTGGCAGCCGCTTCATCCATAAGGTCAATGGCTTTATCGGGTAAAAACCTATCGGATATATACCGCTGCGACAACTCAACAGATGCAATAATTGCATCGTCTTTTATTCTAACTTTGTGGTGATTTTCGTAACGTTCCTTTATTCCTCTCAAAATTGATATAGCGCTAAGTGTATCGGGTTCATCTACATGAACCACCTGAAACCTGCGTTCCAGCGCTTTATCTTTTTCAAAATATTTTTGATATTCGCTATATGTTGTAGCTCCAATTGCCCGAAGCTCTCCCCGCGCCAGAGCGGGTTTAAGAATATTGGCAGCATCCATGGCTCCTTCGCTTTTGCCGGCTCCAACTAACGTGTGTATTTCGTCAATAAATAAAATTACCTCTTCATTTGACTGAACTACTTCGTTTACCACTGCTTTAAGCCTTTCTTCGAATTCGCCCTTGTATTTTGCTCCGGCAATCAATGCGCCCATATCAAGCGAAAACACCTGTTTCGATTTAAGATTTTCAGGTACATCGCCCCGAACAATACGATGTGCCAAACCTTCAGCAATAGCGGTTTTACCTGTTCCGGGTTCTCCAATAAGTATTGGGTTATTTTTTGTGCGGCGCGAGATAATTTGCAAAATGCGGCGTATTTCGTCATCGCGTCCAATAACCGGATCTAATTTCCCATTACGTACCCGTTCGTTAAGATTTAAGGCAAAACGGGCCAATGAATTAAAGCGGTCTTCAGCCGACTGGCTGTCAACTTTAGATCCTTTTCTTAATTCTTCAATGGCAAGTTTCAATTCATTTTTGTTTATCCCGTTGTCTTTCATCAACTGTGCAACAGTATCTCCTGTATCTAATAAAGCAATTAAGATGTGTTCAACAGAAACAAACTGATCGCCCATTTCCTGTGATATGCCTAATGCTTTTTGTAAAGCACTGTTTACCGATGAAGATAAATAATTTTCACCGCCGGTAACTTTCGGGTACGATTCTGTTATTTTATCAAGTGTACGTTTGAATGTGGCGATATTAACACCAAGTTTTTTCAATAGAAAAACTACTACATTTTCAGCAGAATGCAGTAACCCCTTGAATAAATGTCCGGTTTCAATACTTTGTTGATTATTTCCCTGTGCAATCAGAAATCCCTGTTGAATGGCTTCCTGTGCTTTTATTGTAAAATTATTGAAATTCATAGTTTTTATGTTTTGTGTTAAACAAATATTTAATCAACAAATTATAATCCACCCCTAATCAACAAGACAAAACAGCATGGTTCTTTGGTTTTTTAATGAAAAAATGTCATGAAAAGATTGTGTTAGATTTTTAACAACCATAAAAACTCGAAAATCAAGATTTGTTGTTTAAGTAAAACACCGTTTCAATGTTTGTCTCAATTGTTTTTATAATTTTGGAAACTTTATCTGAATAATAAATTATCCACAACAAACAGTGAATTATTTATGAAAGAAGTTTTGGAGGTACTTGATAATGTCAGGTTAAATTTTTCTGTTTCAGCATTACTTGCGTTAAATATTGTCATTGCCTTTGTTATGTTTGGTGTTGCACTCGACATAAAACTTCATCATTTAAAAAATGTTTTCATGAAACCCAAGTCGGTACTTGTAGGTTTGCTATCGCAGTTTTTTCTACTCCCTTCAATAACTTTTTTATTGGTAATACTCTTAAATCCTACGCCAACAGTAGCTTTGGGAATGATTTTGATAGCTTCATGCCCTGGTGGAAACATTTCGAACTTTATGAGTGCCTTGGCAAAAGGTAACGTGGCATTATCGGTAAGCATAACAGCTATTTCTACTTTGGGTGCAACTTTTATGACACCTTTTAATTTTGCTCTTTGGGGAAAATTGTACTTAAAGAACTATGGCCCTACTGGTGCAGATTCTTACCTTGTTCCTATCGAAATAGATTTCTTACAGATGATACAAACTGTAGCCATTTTATTGGGGATACCTATAATATTGGGAGTAGTATTTTCAATGTATTTACCACGTATAACTACAAAAATAAAAAAACCAATCAGGCAACTTTCATTAGTAATTTTTATTATACTTGTGGTTGTTCTGCTGTCGGCGAATTTCGATATTTTTATGAGATTCATGTACTTGGTATTTGTTGTCGTTTTTATTCATAATGGTTTAGCTTTTGTAACAGGTTTTTTTGCTGCAACGCTTTTCAGGCTTTCCCGAGCTGATATAAGAACAATATCAATAGAAACGGGGATTCAAAATTCAGGACTGGCATTGGTTTTAATGTTCAATCCAAAAATATTTCCTCCTGAAATGGAATTAGGTGGTATGACAATTGTTGCTGCGTGGTGGGGAATTTGGCATATAATAAGTGGGTTGGCTATATCAATGTTCTGGTCAAAGAAACAACTTTCGCAGCCTGTTACCCAAAGAAATTAAACAAATCATTTTTTATTTATTAGTTGAAGATTTAATGTATGAGTTACGAAAAATGGTCGTTTAGATACTGGATTTTAAAACAATATATAAGGTTTGCCGATTGGCTTATTCATAAAAAAATAGTTATTACAGGTAAAGACAAGATACCTAAAAACAAGCCTATTATTTTTGCTCCAAATCACCAAAATGCGCTGAGCGATCCAATGGCCGTTTTGCTGAATACGTCTTTGCAGCCTGTGTGGTTAGCACGCGCCGATATTTTCAAATCGAAAACCATCAGTTCCATTCTGAAATTTTTGAAAATTATACCTGTGTACCGTATGCGTGACGGCAGAGAAAATCTCACAAAAAATGACCAAACATTTGTTGATTCCATAAATATTCTCAAAAACAGTTCTGCACTGGCGTTATTTCCCGAAGCAGCACATTCAGGTAAACGACAAATGCTGGCACATAAAAAGGGGATACCGAGAATTATATTTATGGCAGAAGAAGCAACAAATTATGATCTTGATATTCAAATTATTCCAACAGGTATTTATTATAGTCATTACTGGAAATTTAACCGGACTATTATGGTGAATTTTGGAGACCCTATTCCCGTTAAACCTTACACAGAAGCATACAAAGAAAACCCAAATGATGCTACAGTTCAGCTCCGTCAAAAAATAAACGATGCCATTTTACAGCATATTATCAATATAGAAAGCAAAAAATATTACATCGATTTTGAAAATATCAGGGAAATTTACGGCAGACATTTTTTAAATCGGCAAGGAAAAAAACTGTCTTACGTTAACCTTTTCAGATCCGATCAATTTTTAGTATCCCACCTTGATAAATTAGAAACTGAAAAACCACATGAAATCGAGAATATTGTTTCAGAAGTTAAAAATTACGTTACTATTTTGAAAAAGTATAAAATTAGAAATTGGGTTATTGAGAATCGAAAAAATAATTTTATTAAAACGACTCTTACCAAATTACTGCTTATTTTTATAGGATTACCTGTTTTTTTATATGGTTTTTTTCTGAATGCTATTCCGTTTTTTACTATCGACAGGCTTATTCGCAAAAAAGTAAAGGACTGGACCTCATGGAGCAGTTTCTTTTTAGTTATTGGAATTTTGCTTTTCCCAATTGCTTATATCCTCGAATTTTCGGCATTGGCTTGGCTTATTCCGAATGTATGGCTTAGTATTTTATTCCTTTTGAGTATGCCTTTTACTGGAAAACTGGCTTTTAAATGGTATATTTTATTTCGAAAAATTACAGGTATGGCACGCTTGTTATTTCTCAGAGTATTTAAGAAAAATGAATATAAAGCGTTAATAATGCAGCAAAAGAATCTTTTTAACCACTTAGATGATTTTATTTCGGTGCAATAATTTTAGATCGTTCTGGTTGTCTGATCTGTTTAAAACTTTCAATATGTGAGCTATTCGTGTATTGTTTTGAAAATAATTTCATAACTCCACAAAATTATTCAAATATTTACTTGATTGATTTACAAATAAATATACGATTTTTTGTAGTATGAACAATTTTTTACCTTTTTTATAAATGTGCACAGGTAAATGAGTATATTTGCACTATGTAAAAGCCACTTTAGCTCAGTTGGTAGAGCAGCTCATTCGTAATGAGCAGGTCGTGGGTTCGAGTCCCATGAGTGGCTCATTTAATATTAATCAGGTGTATATGCTATAACCATAGAAGGTTATCTTTATTTTATTAAATTAAATCCTAAAGTTTTTAATTTAATAAGTGTTTTTTCTTCAACATTTTTTGCCTTAATGGTATAGGTTGTAAATTCCCTGCGAACCTTATAATTGTCGCGGAGTTTTTCAAAAAGGTACGGTGACTCTCTTAACGGTTCATCATCTGTTTCTATATCGTAGGTTGACAGAATAGCTTCGGTAATTATAGAGTGCTCATGCTTTTTGTTTCCATCAATTTCAATAACTGTTTTTTTCGGAAGTTCAATATTCTCTGGTTTCCAGTTATCAATTCCGAGGTTAAAAAAACGGCTTATCGACTGAATACTCATTGTTGTTCCATTGGCTTTCCCGTCTTTTGAATATCCAGCAATATGAGGTGTACCAATTTCGGCAATGTTTAGCAGTTCAATGTTAATGTCAGGCTCGTTTTTCCAGCAGTCGAGTATTACGCCCGATATATTATTAGTTTTCAAAGCATTGAATATTGCTTCCGTATCAAATACATCGCCACGGCATGAATTTATTAAAAGTGGTTTTTTATGTAGATTTTTAAGAAAATTTTTATCAACCATATTGAACGTTGCATCTTCACCTTTCATGTTTAGTGGAACATGAAAAGTTATTATGTCGGCTTCTTGTTTGATCTTTTCTAAAGGTACAAAATTACATATTTTTTCCTTTCTTGCTCGCGGCGGATCGTTCAACAAAACTCGCATTCCAATGGTTTCACATGTTTTTGCAACCTTTAAACCTACGTTGCCTACACCTACAATACCTATTGTTTGATTTGACAAATTCAAACTTTTACGCATCGACCAAACAAGAATGGCAGAAACAATGTATTGGTTTACACTTTCTGCATTGCAACCCGATGCATTTGTCCATTCAATCCCTGCTTTTTGGCAATATTCGGTGTCAATATGATCGTACCCAATTGTAGCTGTTGCTATAAATTTAACACGTGAACCTTCAAGTAAATCCTTATTGCAAATTGTATTGGTTCGTGTTATCAGTGCATCCGCATTTTTTACTATTTCGGGTGTGGTTTTGTTCCACGGAAGGTAAATCACCTCAGCAAAACGCTCCAAAACTCCTTTAATGTATGGTATTTTATCGTCAATGATTATTTTCATTTTTTAAAATTTAACCATATAATTGTATGAGGTGGGGTACATTAAAAACATTTTATGTTTGTTCAAGAAATATTACAGTTAGATTAAAACGAAAACTGCATTTTAAAGAATTCCTGATTATTTACCTTTTGTAAACAAACATTTTTATTGCAATATAAAAAACAGCACACCAACCTTCACCGTTTTCCAAAACGTAACTGTTCATAAAAACCAAACATCAAAATTTCAGGTATTATGATGCTAAAAAAAACACCGGCATTAAACCATGAGTTTATCGAAATTTATTTCTCAGCATCTTTAATTTGTAACAAAAACTAAAAATTACACTTTATTATCTCACAATTATTCCATTTTCTTTCAGATAATTTTTAAGAACAGGAATTGGTATTTCGTTATAATGGAATACACTGGCAGCAAGTCCGGCATCGGCTTTACCCTTGGTAAACACATCCAAAAAATGTTCTTTAGTACCTGCTCCTCCCGATGCAATAATTGGTATTTTTAATGTTTCGGCTAATTTTGCCAACTGCTCATTGGCAAAACCATTTTTTGTTCCATCATGGTTCATTGAAGTAAACAGTATTTCACCAGTGCCACGGTCTTCAACTTCTTTTGCCCACGAAAACAATTCTTTATCTGAAGCAACTCTACCTCCATTAACCATCACTGTCCAATGGTTATTTTCATCGCCGCTTGCGTCAATAGCTACCACAATGAACTTGCTTCCAAAATTAAGTACCAAATCGTCAATTAATTTGGGTTTGTGTACTACTGAAGAATTAATAGAAACCTTATTGGCTCCCGCATTCAACAGTTTTTCAACATCGCTCAGTTCGCTTATGCCACCACCAACAGTAAACGGAATATTAATATTTGCCGCAATACGTTTAACTAAATCAACGAAAGTTTTACGGCCTTCATATGTGGCGGTAATATCAAGAAAAACCAGTTCATCTGCACCGTCAGCGACATATTTCATTCCCATTTCAATTGGATCGCCTATTTCTTTAATATTCACAAAGTTGATTCCTTTAACGGTTTGTCCATTTTGGATGTCCAAACATGGTATAATTCGTTTTACAAGCATAAAAAAACTCCTCAATTTTTAATCCTCATCAACGAGAGGCGGTTTCTATTAAAAAATTAATAAACCAAGTCAAAAATGACTGCACAATTTATAATATCTTATGTATTTGTATCTTATATTCAGATAACTAATATCATTATATACTATGCCATATTTGATGCAAAAATATTGATTTTTTTTTGTGCTACCGACAATTTATACAAAGAATTTACATGCTATTAAGATTTCACATAGAGTTACTAAAAATTTATATGAGATACTTTAGTTTTAACCATAGAATGTTCATAAAAAAGAGATCGATTTTTTTTATATCTATTTTTATTATGCTCGAAACTTTATCTTTGCATAATGAATATTCTACGCGAGAAAATAGAAAGTCTGAAAGTTCATGGGAAAAAGATCTTATCGAGAAAATATTTAGTAACTACAATATTATTTCTCGTTTGGATTCTTTTTTTTGACGAAAACAGTATTGTTTCGCACCAACGTCAAAAACAACGGCTTCGTGAAATGCTCCAACAAAAAGAATATTACATTGAACAAATTGCTGTCGATAAAATTAAGATGAAAGAACTTAACTCGGGGTTGGACAATTTAGAAAAATTTGCCCGCGAACAATATTATATGTCGGCACAAGACGAGGAAGTTTTTATAGTTGCCGAAGATTAATTATGCGTCAATTATTTTGGCAAATCCCAAGTGTATTATTCCGTATTCTTAGGTCTGTTGTTGAGAGACTAAGTAATCCTGCAAATCTCTATTCAGACAATAAAAAAGCGTGCAAACCTTTTGTTATCGGATTACACGCTTCTGACTTATTTCGGAATATATTATCGGCTACTGTACTCAGCTTAGCTTCGGGTGCTTTGTCGTTACACTCCTCGCAAAGAACTTGGCGTTATATCACTCTCTATTGTTAGTTGTCTGTTTTGTTATTGTGCGCGGGTAGTAACGTTTACCACGGCCGAGTAGTCTGAATAGCCGATCTAGTTATAGGCTCGTGCACGGTAGTAATGCGTTGTGCCGGCGGCGACACCTGCATGTTTGAAGAAGTTCGATTCACTAACCTTAGCTATTTCTATCCACTCCGAGACACCGTTGGGCGAGTACTCAATCGATAAACCGTCAATATCGGTTGCAGAGGTCCAGGCAATATGGATCAGTGAGGGAGAACTGGCGACAGCATAGATGCTGTGCGTTTCGGGCACGGAGGGGGCAGGTGCGATGAAACTGATTTCGTTGCCATACGCAACTCCACTAACGCCGGTATAAGTTTTATATGCGGCGTATGTGCGGGCGTAGTACCGTGTTTCTGGCCTGAAACCTTTGATATAAACAGGGATGCTGAAAGCCGTTTCCGTCGATACCTCCCAGAGGACTTTGTCGTTATTGACGGTCGGGTTCGGCAAGGTGGAGTAGCATACGCCCCGCTCGATGTAGGGCGGGTTGCCCTCGTAGGCTATGCTCCCGCCCAACTCAATAGAATAGTGGCCTATAACAGCCTCGTCGGTAGTGAGGGTAGGCGGTTCTATCTTCTTCATTACCGTAACGGTTACGCATATTGTGCGCACGGTTTCCGCTCCCACGGCGCTCAGCTCGCAGAAGTAATAGTATGTGCCTTCGGCGAGATCGGCCGGCAGGGTGTAACTCGGCGAGGTTACGCCGCTTATTACCGTGCCGCCGGTGTTGTTGGCGGCAGTGTTTGTGTACCACTGGTAAGTGACTGTGGCGTCTTCGGTTACTTTTGCAGTAACCGACATCTTGGCGTCCGGCGCAATGCCCCCTTCGGCGGGTTCGGCAGGCGCAGTTGGTTGAATTGTAATACGTATAACAGGAATGGGCGGCTCGTTGTCCTCTCCACATCCCGACAGTATTACTGCTGCGAGGCAGATTGCTATCGTAATCATGTTCCTCAGTTTAATTCTTATTAATTTCATAAATACGTTTTTATTAATTGTCTTTATACTTTTTTCATAATAATTTAGTTTACACTTAGTGTTTTTCGATTTTGCAACTTGGGAAGGTGTGTGCTAAAATAACCTCCGGCCATGCAAAATGTTCTCAGGCAGAGCTACAAACAATATTACGTGTTGTACAGCGGGCTTGCATAACTTATACTTTTTTGCTTGATGAAATGTTCCTTAAATATATGTAAAACCATTTTAAACTGCAAAAAATAACCCCTAAAGGAGATTTTTTAATGCCTGCTAAAATCGTGGTTGCCGTTGGACTGGGGTATAAATGGGTTTCAACAATTATTAATTGTGTTGTTTCGTTTTCGGGCTAATGTCATTCGACCCTACATCTCTCTTTATTCGTAATAAATTATTGTCCATTTTACATTCTCAATCCAATCCTGTTAAAATCCCTGTTCATACAATTACAAAGGCGCAACCTGCACCGGAATTGCACACCCTCGCCAACCCCCCATATCTTTGCCCCCAGATAAGGTCAAGGCCATACCCGGTCAATACCTGGTCAATACCAAGTCCAAGTGAAACATAAAAAATTGACAACCTTTAGAGGTTGGTGATTGGTTTCATACATATTTTTAAAATTTTATATGAATGGCATAAAATTATTCATTAAAAACGGTTAATATTTCATTAGAAACTTTACTTTTGGAACATGGAAAATTGTACTAAATGTTGTAGTGGAATGATTGAAAATTTATACTTATGAAACAAATTATTTTGTCTGTATTGATTTTAATTACAGGTATTGAAACAGGTATGGCACAGGAAAAAATTGGTGTCAATATTGGTAATAAAGCCCCAGAACTTATTGGTAATTCGGTTGATGGAACAATTCAAAAGCTTTCTGACACCCGCGGCAAATTGGTATTGCTCGATTTTTGGGCAGCTTGGTGTATGCCATGCCGTATAGAAAATCCTAACGTTGTTAAAGCTTTTAATAATTATAAAGATAAGAAATTTACCAACGGTGATGGATTTATGGTTTTCAGCGTTTCGCTTGACCGTTCTGAAAGCGCATGGAAAAAAGGAATAGCCGACGATAAATTAATTTGGCAATTTCACATAAGCGACTTACAGTATTGGGATTCAAAACATGCTGCCATTTATGGTGTGAGAAGTATTCCTGCCAATTTTTTACTTGACGAAAATGGTATTATCCTTGGGAAAAACCTTCGTGGACGTGCATTAGAAGCAGCTTTGGCCAAATATGCAGAATAGAAATCTCTGTTTTTAAATATAAAACTCTTTAAGTCATACTTAAATTGGCATTCTTTATTTCATAAGTAATGTCAGTTTGTCTTTTATTTTCTGTATGGCAAATTTTTTGAGTAACCCTGTATTAACTAAAAATAAACAAAATGGCAGAAGAAACAAATAATGATATGGAAATGACTACGGATGAAACATTAAAAAAGGACAATGTTGCTGAAAACGGAGAAAAAACAGTATCAGTTGAAAAAGAAAACAAAAAAAAGAAGTCGAAAAAAAGTGACAATGATGCTATAATTGAAGAATTAGGTGCAAAACTTGAAGAAATATCAGATAAACATTTACGCCTTCAGGCTGAATTTGACAATTTCCGAAAACGTATTTCGAGAGAAAAAGTCGAACTCATAAAATCGGGTGGTGAAAATGTGTTGGTTAATATTCTTCCCGTAATAGACGATTTTGAACGCGCACTTAATTCGTTTAAAGATATTTCTGATGATGATTCAATGAAACAAGGCATAGTTCTTATTTATAATAAATTCAGTTATTTTCTGAAACAAAATAATGTTACAGAAATAGAAGCCTTAAATATGAATTTTGATATTGACTTGCACGAGGCTGTAACAAAAATTCCGGCACCCAACGAATCGTTAAAAGGGAAAATAGTTGATGTGATTCAAAAAGGTTATTTATTAAACGAAAAGGTAATACGGTTTGCCAAAGTAGTAATCGGGGAATAAAAAAGTCGGGATAATATAAAATGACAAAAAGAGATTATTACGAAATATTAGAAGTTAGCAAAAATGCAACTCCTGAAGAAATAAAAAAAGCTTATCGGAAAAAGGCAATACAATATCATCCTGATAAAAATCCGGGAGATAAACAGGCTGAGGAAAATTTCAAAGAAGCTGCCGAAGCATACGAAATTCTAAGTAATCCTGATAAAAAACAACGGTATGATCAATTTGGTCATGCAGGAGTAGGTGGAGCAGCAAGCGGTGGTTTTAGCGGTGGGTTCAATAATGTTGACGATATTTTTTCGGCTTTTGGAGATATTTTTGGAGGCCATTTTGGTGGGTTCGGAGGATTTAGTTCAGGACACAGGAATAGAGGACAAAGAGTCAGCCGTGGATCAGATCTCAGGGTTAAAGTAAAACTTACCCTCAGTGAAATAATGAACGGAGTTGAAAAAAAAATAAAAGTAAAAAAATATGTTGCTTGCCAACATTGCAACGGAACCGGAGCCAATAATGGCTCTTCATTGTCAACTTGTAATACATGCCACGGCACAGGACAGATAACCCGTATTACCAATACGCTCTTAGGACAAATGCAAACCGCATCGGTGTGTTCTGCTTGTCAGGGCAGTGGAAAAACGATTACAGACCCATGCCATCACTGTGGCGGCGAAGGTGTAGTCCGCGACGAAGAAGTAGTCAATATTAAAATTCCTGCAGGTGTTGGAGAAGGAATGCAACTTAATGTTTCAGGAAAAGGGAATACAGGCAGGCGTGGAGGAATTAACGGAGATTTATTGGTTGTTATTACCGAAGAAGAACACTCCGAACTCATACGTGACGAAAATAATCTGATTTACAATCTTTTTGTTTCATTTCCAGATATCACATTGGGAGTAACTGCCGAAATACCTACCGTTGACGGAAAAGTAAAAGTGAAAATTGAACAGGGAACACAACCTGAAAAAATACTTAGACTACGTGGTAAAGGGATTCCAGATATTAATGGTTACGGGAAAGGCGATCTTTTGGTAAGAGTGCATGTATGGATTCCTAAAAAATTAAACATCGAAGAAAAACGTATACTTGAAAAATTACAAAATTCTCCCGGATTTCAAACAGGGCCTTCGTCCGAAGAAAAGTCATTCTTTGAAAAAATGAAAGACATGTTTGATTAAATTTTTTAATAAAATTACAATTAATAAAATTACAATTTAAGGTTTTTAGCTATATTGTATTAGTAAATTTGGACTCTCTTTTAAGAAAATAAAAATTATAACATTACTAAGTCCGGTATTTTTAATAATTTGCTCATCTTTGTTACAGTTCAGTTATTTGTTTTAAAAACATATTAAATTAATACCAAAATGTTCAAAATAAAAACGTTAAATAAAATTGACCAAGAAGGGTTACAGCTTTTCCCATTAAACAGTTATGAAATTGCCAGCGAATTACCAAATCCTGATGCAATTGTTTTACGCAGTTTCAGTATGCATGAAATGGAACTGCCATGTTCTTTAAAGGCAGTTGCCCGTGCAGGTGCAGGTGTAAACAATATTCCCATAGAAAAATGTACCGAGAAAGGTATTGTTGTTTTTAACACACCTGGTGCAAATGCAAATGCAGTAAAAGAATTGGTTATAGCCGGCATATTACTTGCATCGCGCGATATAATTAATTCCGTTGTTTGGGCAAAAACCTTAATAGGTAAAGGCAACGAAGTGCCGGCGCTGATTGAAAAAGGTAAAAACAGTTTTGCCGGCAATGAAATAAAAGGGAAAACACTTGCTGTAATTGGACTGGGGGCAATTGGTGTTCTGGTGGCTAATGCTGCTTCGGCACTTAATATGCATGTGATTGGATACGACCCCTATATGTCGGTTAAACACGCACTGAAATTAAGTCGTGAAGTAACTTGGATTGAAGGAATTCAACCACTTCTGGCACAAGCCGATTATATTACAATTAACGTTCCGCTAACATCGGAAACAAAAGGCTATATAAACAGCGAAAAATTCAAAATGATGAAAAACGGGGTTCGTATCCTGAATTTTGCCCGTGGTGGGCTTGTTGATACTGAAAGCCTCAAAGAAGCAATTACTTCGGGTAAAGTTGCCCGTTATGTTACCGATTTTCCCGATGAGGAAGTTTTGAAATTGGATAATGTAATTTCAATTCCTCACCTTGGTGCATCAACAAACGAATCTGAAACAAACTGTGCAATTATGGCTGTGGAACAGGTTAAAGATTTTCTCGAAAACGGGAATATTAAAAATTCTGTAAATTTCCCTGAAGCATGTATGGACAGAAACGGAAATGAATGCAGGATAATTATTGCCAATAAAAATATCCCGAACATGGTAAGTCAAATATCAAGTGTTCTTGCATCAGAAGGAATAAACATTAATAATATGCTGAATAAAAACCATGGCGATATCGCGTATAATATTATCGATGTAGCACAGAAAAATATTGATGAATCGATAAAGGCAAAATTAAAAAACATTGACGGAGTATTTATGGCCCGTTTAATTCAGGGTTAAATATTCGAGCAAAGCGACAAAAGAATATAACTGTACTTCTTTTGTTTTGCAGTAACCTGTATTTTATTAAACAAAATAATATTATGACTAAAAGTATTGAAACAAAAGCAGCTGATAACATCAGAATTTTAGCTGCATCGATGGTAGAAAAAGCAAAATCGGGGCACCCTGGAGGAGCTATGGGTGGAGCTGATTTTATTAATATCCTATATACTGAATTTTTAAATTACGATCCTTCAGACATGACATGGATGAACCGCGATCGTTTCTTTTTAGATCCAGGGCATATGTCGCCAATGTTGTACGCTGTTTTGTCGCTTGCCGGTTATTACAGCATAGACGATTTAAAGAGTTTCCGCCAATGGGGAAGCATAACACCGGGGCATCCGGAAGTTGATGTCCTGCGCGGAGTTGAAAACACATCAGGGCCGCTCGGACAAGGCCATACAATGGCTGTAGGCGCTGCTATTGCAGAACGTTTCCTTACACAGCGTTTTGGCGAGTGGATGAGTCACAAAACTTATGCTTTTATTTCAGATGGCGGCGTACAGGAAGAAATTTCTCAAGGAGCAGGTAGAATTGCCGGTGTTTTGGGATTGAGCAACCTGATTATGTTCTACGATTCTAACGATATTCAGCTTTCGACTACTACCAACGAAGTTACAATCGAAAACACAGCAAATAAATATGAAGCTTGGGGTTGGGCTGTAACCACAATTGATGGTAATAACCCAGATCAGATACGGCAAGCTTTGAAGAAAGCAAATGCCGAAACTGAAAAACCCACCCTCATTATAGGTAAAACTATAATGGGTAAAGGTGCAGTAACTGCAACTGGCGAAAGTTTCGAACGCAAATGTGCCACTCACGGCATGCCGCTTGGCGAAACAGGAGCATCGTTCGAAAAATCAATTGAGAATCTGGGAGGAGACCCCAAAGACCCATTTGTAATTTTCTCCGATGTTAAAGCTTGTTATGAAAAAAGGAAAGCATATTTAACAGAAGCTGCAATTGCAAAAAAAGCAGCACAGGCAAAATGGGCTGCCGCAAACCCCGAATTATCTGCAAAGTTGAACAAATTTTTCTCCGGTTCGGCTCCTGAATTTGATTATGCCTCCATAGTTCAAAAAGACAATGCTGCTACACGTGCAGCTTCGAGCGCAGTGCTTGCTGCATTTGCCGGAAAAATAGAAAATATGATTGTGTCGTCTGCCGACCTTTCAAACTCAGATAAAACCGATGGATTCCTGAATAAAACCAAAGCTTTCAAAAAAGGTGATTTTAGCGGAGCATTCTTACAGAGTGGCGTAAGCGAATTAACTATGGCCTGTATTGCCAATGGCATGGCTTTACATGGCGGGGTAATTCCTGTTTGCGGTACTTTTTTTGTTTTTTCCGACTACATGAAACCGGCAGTACGTTTAGCAGCTCTGATGGAACTTCCTGTAAAATATGTATGGACGCACGATGCTTTCCGTGTTGGTGAAGACGGCCCAACACACCAACCTGTAGAACAGGAAGCACAAATTCGCCTGATGGAAAAACTGAAAAACCATAAAGGGCATAACAGTACGCTTGTTCTTCGTCCGGCTGATGCCAATGAAACAACTGCTGCGTGGAAACTCGCCATTGAAAATACCAGTACGCCAACAGCATTGATTCTTTCTCGCCAGAATATAAACAACCTTCCGGTTGAAGGAAATCGTTATGAATCGGCGCTGCAATCGGCCAAAGGCGCTTACATTGTTCTGAAACCTGAAGGGAAACCTGATGTTGTGTTGGTTGCCAGTGGTTCTGAAGTTGCTACACTGGTTAGCGGCGCAAAACTTTTAACTGAAAAAGACGGATTGAAAGTACAGGTAGTTTCGGTTCCATCCGAAGGATTATTCAATAATCAGCCAAAAGAATACAGAGAAACTGTACTTCCGGTTGGAGTTCCCCGCTTTGGCATGACGGCAGGACTGCCTGTAACCCTTGCCGGTTTGGTGGGCGAAAACGGTAAAATATGGGGGCTCGAATCATTCGGATATTCAGCTCCATTTAACATACTTGATGAAAAACTTGGCTTTACCAGCGAAAATGTATATAAACAGGTAAAAGCGATGCTTTCGTGAGTTTGAAACAGCAATTAAAAGAAAGGCGTCCCAATTTCGGGACGCTTTTTTTGTTAATGTTCTTAATTCAAAAAACAAAGTACTACCTTCGTAACAATTTAAAAGAATTACCATGAATTTTAGCGGCAAAACAATTTGGATAACAGGCGCTTCGTCTGGCATAGGCAGGGCAGTAGCAATAGAAATTTCAAAAAACAGAGCACATCTAATCCTTTCGGGGAGAAATGAAACGGCGCTGCTCGAAGTTGCCGAAAAATGTGTGCAAAACGGCAGTACTGCCGAAACACTCGCTTTCGACCTGGGCGATGAAGTTTCGGTTAACAATGCAGTACAATATATTCTTTCGAGAAAAGTCGAAATTGATGCACTTTATCAGTTCGGAGGAATAAGCCAGCGTTCGTTTGCCGTTGAAACGCCACTGTATGTCGATCGCAAAATTTTTGAAGTTAATTATTTCGGCGCCGTAACACTTGCCAGGGCCGTATTGCCCGGAATGATTAATAATGGAGGCGGGCACATTGCCGTAACCTCAAGTATTGTAGGGAAATTCGGTTTCCCGTACCGCTCTTCGTACTCAGCCTCCAAACATGCTTTGCATGGCTTTTTTGAAAGTTTACAGGCCGAAAATGCAAACAAAAACATAAGGGTATCGGTTATTATTCCGGGGCGAATAAAAACCGGTATTTCTGTGAATGCCATAGATAAGCACGGAAATCAACACTCTAAAATAGATGACGGGCAAAACAAAGGTATGCCGGCAGAAGAATCTGCAAAAATTATCTGCAGGAAACTGAAAAAGGAAAAGAAAGAAATATTAGTTGGGGGAAAAGAGATTATGATGGTACATATCAGGCGGTTTTTACCGGCTTTATACTATAACCTGGCGCCGAAAATAAAACCACTTTAACCGGATGTTGACAATTAACAATTGATAATTGACAGTTACCCCGCCCACTAAAGGGTGGAGCAGTTGAGCGGGAAAGTACTCTTCGGGGGATTCGGGGGTGAATAACAATTACCCGC
>JAITWJ010000111.1 GCA_031285325.1 Bacteroidales bacterium | reverse complement strand
TGAATTTTGCCATGCCGAAGCGCAGCAACTGCAGCAAAAGCCGACAAATGCAGAAAATATTCAATGGGTGTTAGTATCGTATGCAGCACAGGACAGTTTGAATAAATTTGCAGAAACATACGATTTATACTCTATGTCAGGTTTATTTGTGTTAATGGATAAAGAGATGACACTGTATGAACATTTACAGGTGAAAAGTATTCCCACAAGTTATATATACAACCGTCATCATAACTTGGTTACTGTTAAACAGGGAGCAGCAAAACTTGAAAATTTAATACAACTAACAAAACGATGAAATAATTATCAGTTATAATAATTATATAGTTTTCAAAAAATCAGATTCATAAATAAATATTCAAAACAAATTAAAATTTAACCAATTATGAAAAAAGTTGTACTGTCAATTATTATGGCAGCCTTTATAATGACTACCTTTGCACAGGGAAAACGTTATGGCATTGAACGCGCTGTCCTGAAAAGAAACAGTGTAGTGGAAATGGGAAACACAAAGCAAACCGTTTCTTCCGTACAGTATTTTGATGACTATGGAAACAGAGAATCTATGGAATCTTTTATGAGTATGGCAGGCCAAACACTTACTGTATTCACCATGGTTAAAGACACTTATGTTTACAGCGCCAATATGGCTACAAAACAGGGAACTAAAATAAACGCTGCTGCTGCTATGGACGATTACAAAATGGTAAATTACCTCAACCTTACCGATGATGTAATAAAAAAATACCAAATAGAAGAAAAAGGCAGTGAACAGTTTTTGGGGAAAGAATGTAAACACTACGAACTAAACGTTACCTTACAGGGGCAAAATGTAAAAGCCACCGTATTGGCATGGCATGGGATAGTGCTGAAATCATCCATTGCAGTTACAGGCATCACTATGACAGAAGAAGTAACAGAGATACAGGAAGGCGCGGATATTCCAAAAGGGAAACTTGAGTTGCCCGAAGGGATTGATTTTATGGAGGTAAATCTGCCGTCGTTTTAAGAGTTTTTTCGATTCAAAACTATGCCTGTTTCAAAAAAGTACTGTATCATTCGTCAGCACGACCGTTCCGATTGCGGAGTGGTTTGTTTACTTTCGTTAATAAAATTTTATGGAGGTGATGGCAGTTTGGAACAGCTTCGCAAACAAAGCGGAACAAGCCGCCAGGGGACTTCACTGTTGGGGTTGCACCAGGCGGCGCAGTCATCGGGATTTGATGCCGAAGGATGCGAAGCCGATTTCCCTTCATTAATAGAACATGGGCATCCTATGATATTGCATGTGTTGATGGAGGGCAATATGGAACATTATGTTGTATGTTATGCTTATGAGCAAGGACGTTTTGTTATTGGTGATCCTGGTAAAGGAATGGTGTCGCTTACCGAAAAAGAACTGGATGGTATATGGCGGTCGCGTACCTGCCTGATTCTTACACCTAATGAAAAATTTAAAACAAAAGCCAAAACAAGTTCCGAAAAAAGAAAATGGATGTTAAATTTAATTAGCGAGGATATTGGCTTGCTTGGCGTCAGTGTTGGATTGGGCTTGGGTATTGCTGTGCTGGGTATGTCAATGGCTATTTTTTCGCAAAAACTTATTGACGATATAATTCCTTCAAAACTATATTCGAAACTTTGGACAGGCGTAGCACTCCTGTCTGTTCTTCTTTTTGCCAGATTAGGCCTTTTAGCCATCAGGCAATTTTTATTGCTTACACAAAGCAGACAATTTAATAACCGTATTATCCGTTTTTTCTATGGCAGGCTTTTGAACCTGCCCAAAAGTTTTTTCGACACCCGCAAAATTGGCGAGCTAACTGCGCGACTGAACGATACTCGCCGTATTCAGACGGTTATTAGCCAGGTACTGGGCAATATCATTATAGATGCACTTGTTGTTTTGGTTTCCTTAGGTTTCTTGTTTGTTTATTCATGGCAGGTAGCTTTGTTGGTACTATTAAGTATTCCTTTATTCTTTTTGCTTATTTATCGTAACAATACTCCCATAATCAAGGCACAACGTGAAGTTATGGCCGGATATGCTCTTAGCGAAAGCAACTTTGTAAGTACTATGCAGGGTATAGCCACAATAAAGAACAACAATAAGCAGAAAGTGTTCCAAATGCTAAACCAACACATCTATGGCATTTTTCAGGATAGAGTGTTTGGGCTTGGAAAAATTAATATCAGGTTAGGATTATTATCAGGAGTTATTGGTGCAGCCATACTTGTCGCTGTTCTTGCTTTGGGTTCCGTTTTTGTATTACGTGAACAGTTACAATTGGGCGAGCTGATGGCAATACTTACAATCGGTGGTTCATTGCTACCATCGGTTGCCAACCTTGCTTTAGTATCGATTCCTATTAATGAAGCAAAGGTAGCTTTCGACAGAATGTTCGAATTTGCCGGCATGGAGCATGAGATTACCGGAACTGAATACGCTGCATCGGCTATCCAAAAAGTAGAATTATCTGGTATATCTTTCCGTTATCCTGGGCGTAAGCGATTGTTGGATAAAATCAACCTCGACCTTAACCGTGGAAAGATTACAGCCATTGCCGGCGAAAGCGGCTGCGGGAAAAGTACGCTTTGCCAAATATTACAAAAATTTTATTATGTTGAAAAAGGGCAAATTTTGGTGGACGGAGTTTCGTTACATTCGATAGATACTAATGAGTGGCGCAATAAAATAGGCGTGGTACCACAGGAATCTTTTATATTCAATGGCACTGTGTTAGATAACATTGCCATTGGAGCGCTGCAAGAAGAGATACCTCAAATAATAGAATTTTGCCGCGAAACAGGTTTTCATCGGTTTATCGAAACATTGCCGCAATCATATGGTACTATTGTTGGCGAAGAAGGCATTAATCTTTCAGGCGGACAAAAGCAATTGGTTGATTGGATACGTGTTTTATATCGTCGTCCACAAATATTGATTGTGGATGAAGGAACTTCGTCCATGGACAGCCAAACAGAACAATTTGTTTTTGAATTATTGTCAAAACAAAAACACAATATTGCTATTTTGTTCATTACGCATAGGTTGCATCTTCTCAGAAAATGGTGTGATTATATTTATATTCTTGACAATGCGAAAATCACTGACCATGGAACACATCATGAATTAGTAAGAAAAACCAACCTGTACCAAAACTATTGGTTAGCAATTGATAATAACTACCCGATATGACTAAAATGAGATTTACATTGTTTTTGTGTTGTTTTTTATGTGTTACATTCCGCGTTTCTGCTCAAGAATCGTGGACACTTGAACAATGTATCCGATATGCTTACGAAAATAATATCCAGTTAAAGCAGCAACAATTAGAAATTGGCCGGGCGGAAAACGATCTCTTACAATCGAAACTAAGTTTATTGCCAAATTTGAGCGCTTCAGGCAATTTCAACTCATCGAAGGGGAAAGTGCTTGACCAGAATACATTTACAATTGTTGAAGGTAAAACGGTAAATTCACTTTCGGGCGGCATAAGTAGCGGAGTTACTTTGTTTAATGGTTTGCAGCAGAAGAATACAATTGACCGTAACATGTATTCGTTAATGGCGAGCATCCAAAATGTCGAGAAACTAAAAAATGATCTTTCTATAAATGTTACACTGTATTACCTTCAAATAATTCATGCGCAGGAACAGTTGACTGTAGCCGAAAATCAGTTAAAATTAACCTTTCTGCAAATTGAACGTACAAAAATAATGGTCGATGCCGGCAGTATCCCTGAAGGTAATTTATTTGAGCTGCAATCACAGGCAGCCTATGAAGACCTGCAAATAGTAATAGCCGGCAGAGTACTGGAACTTGCACGCTTAAATCTGGCGCAGCTGCTTGATCTTGAAATATCTGATAGCTTTCAGATTGTTGTTCCTGACTTTCCGGATATTGCAGTTTACGAAACTGCTGTTTCGGTTGGTGATGTGTTTCTAAAAGCTAAATCATTCTTACCGCAGATTAAAGCGGCAGAGTCCAATTTGAAAAGCGCAGAAAAACAGCTGTCTATTGCTAAAGGATACCGCAGCCCTACATTATCGCTTTCAGGAGGGTACAATACCCGCTATTCAAGTTCTGCCAAAATGTACAATCCGGATACATTAGAGGAAATGAATTATTCTTTGGGCAATCAGTTAAAAGACGGAATTAATTCGTTTGTAGGTTTAGGATTGAGCATACCTGTTTTCAATGGATGGCAAGTACAGACCAATGTAAAAAATACAACTCTGAATCTGCAAAACTACGAGTATCAGCTGCAGCTCGTAGAAAATAATCTTTATAAGGAAATACAGCAGGCATACATCGATGCAGAAGAATCGCTGAAAAAATATATTGCTTCTGCAAAGGCAGTTACATCTATGGAATTGGCTTTCAGTTACGCTGAACAGCGATATGAAACGGGGTTAATAAATTTTGTCGATTACACTACAGCCAAAACACGGCTCACCACTTCACAATCAGATTTGCTGCAAGCTAAATTTGAATACATATTCAAAGGCAAGGTGCTTGATTTTTATAATGGACGACCGATAACACTGTAAAATAATAAACTATATCACATGAAAAATAAATTATTTATTCTTACGTTTTGTTTATTACAGTGGCTTGTTCACGGTATCATACCGGTATCGAACGGGCATTAAAACAAGCCGGCGGCAACGCGCCGAATTTTTAAAACCCTTATTAGCCATCCCCTGTCTTTGCACACGAATAAGGTCAAGGCCATACCCGGTCAATACCTGGTCAATACCAAGTCCAAGTAATATTCAATTAAAAGTTTTTCTTTTTTAATATTCTTAATTAACATGGGGGATGTTTGACGAAGGATTTGAATGCGAAAAAGAAAGACCGAAACATTTTTACGTAATGTTTTCGAGGCATTGTTGTTTGTGGTACCGGATTGGCATCGAATTAGCGTTGAAGTAGAGAATATTTTATTCCGAAAAATATTATTGTTTAACAATAAAAAATGTTGTATTTATTAATTTAATTTATTTCCTTCGTTAAATATTCATAAAAGTAAAATATAAATAAGGAAACGTTCGGTAACAACATGGGCTCTGATGCTTTACATATAGTAAAACTGAAGCAGTAAACTATCTTGCTAATACGATTTTATTAAACCCTGCGTTAATTGGATTATCAATATTGTAAAAGTCTAAAATAAATGAAAATTCATGTTAATAAATATTAAGAAACACTTGGCAGAGTCAATAAAAGCCTTGAATATAAATACCTTAGGTTTGTCGTTAGCTTTTGCCGTATTTTTAATTATCTTCATCCAGGTAAGACATGAAATGAAGTTTGACTCATTCCACAAGAATGCTAATTCGATTTATCGTGTTGAATTGGGTTTTCAGGGACAAAAAATGGCGCTCATGTCAATACCTATTGGCGAATACCTTTCGCAATATCCAATAATAGAAATGGTTGCATTTTCAGATATAAGCAGTAATAATATTATGCTTATGATTGAAAATGACAACATTAAAAAACAGTTTGAAGAAAAAATTATTAGAGTAACATCTACATTTACTGATATATTTTCTTTTTACATTACGGACGGTTCTATTGATGCGCTAAAACAACCGGCAAATGTTATTATCCCGGAAAGTTTGGCAATAAAATTTTTCAATAAAAAAACAGCGACAGGGTTACAAATTGAAACACCATCGAGTATTTTAACAATAGGAGGAGTTTATAAAGATTTCCCAAAAAATTCCTCATTGCAAAACGTCATATATAGTTCTATTCCATATCAGGAAAAAGGAAGATGGTCGCAACTAAATTATTATGCGTATGTAAAAATCGCACCTAAAACCAATCTTAACGTTGAGCTAAAAAGCATTGAATATGAACTACAAAAGGCATCATTAGAAATTGAGCCCAACATGCCTGAACCAAGTCTTTATTTTACATCGCTTAAAGATTTGCATTTTACTACTGATGTCATGTACGACTTTACTCCAAAATCAAACAAACAGATATCATACATTCTAATATGTATCGCATTGTCCATACTAATTATGGCGGCTATCAATTACATGAATTACAGTATGGCACTCATCCCAAAACGTATGAAAAATGTTAACATACGAAAAATTTTAGGAGCAAAATCATATTCAATAAGATTGGAGAACATTTTTAAATCGGTATTAATTAGCAGTTTCTCTTTCATGATTTCGGTTATCATAGTTTTTATAATATCCAAAACGCCAATAACATCACTTTTAATGGCCGAAATCAACCTGTTGCATAATATTGATCTGATTGTTGTTACATGTGCAATATCAATAATTGTTGGCATAATTTCCGAAATTTATCCATCTTTTTATATGACCTCATTCGCCCCTGCAATTGTTTTAAAAGGAAAGTCAGGAATATCATTTCATTTAATGATTTTAAGAAAAATCATGATAAGTATTCAGTTTATCGCTACATTTACCTTAATCATATCTACATGGTTCATGTACTTGCAAAATAAGTTTATGCAAAATGCTGATTTAGGATATGACAAAGACTTGATAGTTTTAGTGGATACAAATGAGCATATACAAAACCAGAAAAATGTTTTCACAAATCTGTTAAAATCCGATAATAGAATAGAAGATGTTACCTATGCGTCAATAATTATGTCCGTCGAAAAATCTTATAACGCATGGAATACGCAGTATAAAGGGAAAAACATAATGTTCCAATGGATTCCGGTAAATACTTCATTCATTAAAACAATGAACATCCAAATTCATGAAGGTCGCGATTTCAATGAATATGACAACAACACCAAATGGGGTAAATACATATTTAATGAAAAAGCGAAAAAGGAATTTGACCTTGATTTGAATACAATTATCGACAGTGTTGAAATCATAGGTTTCATCCCCAATATCCAACACACAACATTTCATGCCGTGCCCGAGCCTATGGCATTTTATGTTCCCGGGAAAACACAACACAATGCTGAAAAATTTGCATACATTAAGATAAGAAAAGGCAGTGATGTAAAAACTGTTTTAGAACATATAAAATCAGTTATGTCAAACTTTGAAACCGAACAACCCTTAAATGTCAGATTTTACGATGATATTATAAATCAAACATACGTAAAAGAAAAACATCTTAACTCACTTGTCTCTATTTTCAGTTTGATTGCTATCATAATATCTGTCATTGGAGTATTGGGACTCGTATTTTTAGAAATCGAATACAGGAAAAAAGAAATAAGTATAAGAAAAACACTTGGAGCCAACACCACAGACATACTGTACTTAATAAACAAGTCATTTATTGAAATTTTATGTATCAGTTTTATAATATCCTGCCCCGTCAGCTATTATCTTGTCAACAGCTGGATTAGTAATTTTTCAAATCATACATTTCTGCACTGGTGGGTGTTTTTAATAAGCGGCTTGGCGATGCTGACCATAATTTTGTCTCTTATAAGCTGGCAAGTATGGAAAGCAACTGTACGTAATCCTGTTGAAACACTAAAAATAGATTGAAGATTTAACATAGTTAGATTTATAATGATTAATAATAGAATAAAATGTTAAGACAAAAAAATCAAATAACAAAATATGTTTTTTACCTGTTTGCAATTCTCTTAACTGTGTCATGCTCACGGTATTCATCCGGTCTTGAGTGGGCGCTTAAACAAGCCGGCGACAACCGTGCAGAATTGGAAAAAGTATTGGAACATTACTGTCAAACCCCTGAAGATAGCCTGAAATTGAAGGCTGCGGAATTTCTTATAACCAATATGCCATACCATTATACGTTAAGTAATGCGGTTGTTGATTCTTTCAGGCTGCATATTGCTTCTCACACACCCGGAGCTACAACAATATCCGATTTTGAAGAACAGTTCGGCCCATTGGCAAATCTTAGATATCAGCGTCTATACGACATAAATGTTATGACAGCCGATTATCTTATTCGCAATATTGATTTTTCATTCCGTTTGTGGCATGAAGCGCCCTGGGGAAAGCACATATCCTTTGACAATTTTTGCGAAGAAATTCTTCCGTACCGTGTTGGCAACGAGCCTCTCGAAAACTGGAAAGAGGTATATTACGAGCGATACAGGCCAATGCTCGATACGGTAGCTAACGGGCATGATCCGGTGGCCGTAGCCGGCATGTTGTTTAAACATCTTTACAACAACGAAGACTGGGCATTGGTTTATGATTACAATTTAAACACGCCCGATTTGGGTGCGCTTGCCCTGTTGGACATGCGATGGGGACTGTGCCGAGAACAGGTTTCGATGTTTGTATATACAATGCGCTCGGTAGGTATCCCCACAGGAATACTCACGTATGTACAGGCTCCCGACATGGTAACTGCTCACGAATGGAATTACATGCGCGATACTACCGGAAAAGCGGTTGGTTTTGATTACTATAATACGAAAATCTTCGGAGAAGATATTATCGATCATCGTAAACGCGGAAAGGTTTTCCGTAAATATTTCCAGTTACAGAAAGAATCGTTGCCAATTCTCAGTAAAAGCCAAAATATTCCTCCAAAACTGAACAATGAATTTATAAAGGAAGTTTCATCGGAATATTTACCCGACAATATGGTTGAAATATCTGTTGACAAAAAGTTTCGTAATGGCGATTTCATGTATCTGAGCGTTTTTAATAATACAACCTGGGTACCAATGGCATGGAGCAATGTAGAAAACGGGAAAGTTCAATTCCGGTATTTACAGCCCGATGTTTTATATCAAATATCCGATTACAAATTAGGACAGGTTATTCCTGTTTCTGCGCCTTTTGTAATGAATCGCAACGGAACGGCCGATTTTCTTGTGGCCGACACAGTAAATAATCAATCTGTCAGATTATTGCGAAAACATTATTATCCGGAATGGTGGGAACGTACCCGGATATGCGCCATAGGCGGCCGGTTTCAGGGCGCTAACAAACCTGATTTCAGTGATGCGGTTACTCTGTACACAATTCCCGACAAAGCCGAAATGCTCTGGGAAAATATCCCTTTGAACAATATGCAGACATTCAATTATGCCCGGTATATTACTGCCGTAGATGGGCGTAACTACATTGCTGAAATTGAATTTTATGATGGTGATGTAAAATTATCGGGTAAACCTGTTGGAACCGAAGGATCGCATCTTAACGACCCCGACAAGACATCAGACAAGGCATTCGACAGCGAGCCTCTCACATATTACAGAGCCGAACACGAAATTAAAGGTTCGTGGACAGGGCTTGAGTTTGAACAACCGCACCGGATTACATCTATTCGTTACCTGTTCAGAAACGACGATAATAATATCCGTCCGGGCGATGCCTACGAACTGGTATATTGGGCGGAGGATGGACGATGGAGGCCGTTGGGGCATCAGGTTGCCGGCAACAGCTATGAGTTGCATTTCGACAGTGTGCCTACGGGAGCTTTATTCCTTTTACACAACCATACCCGTGGGAAGGAAGAACGCCCGTTTACATACGAGAACGGTGAGCAAATATGGTGGTAAAATAACAATACATAAAAGACAGGCTTTAAAAAAATTAAGGTGCTAAATATTTAATTATATTTTTTTAATGACAGGAAAAAATTTTATAGCGACTTGTGCAAATTTGTTTGTTATAAAAACAAACAAATACTTATATGTTTGGAAATTGGGTAAGATTTTTCTTATACCGACTATTATTGGTTTGGCGGTTAGTTGTAATAAGATTATAAACAACACTCAAATTTTAGATGTAAACGAATCTATTTCAAAAATTCGTAAAGGCGAACTTGTAATTCAGGCTAAACCGGGAGTGGAGGTTACCGTTGAACAGTTAAGTCACGAAT
>JAITWJ010000046.1 GCA_031285325.1 Bacteroidales bacterium | reverse complement strand
CTAAAAACTCCAATTTCTTCGTTATGCTTCGGACGATAAAATGCTCATTTACGTTCATGTAAACTGCGCTTTTATCGCCTCGCAAGCCTCGAACTTTGAGTTTTTTAGAGGTTCCCTTATAGCAATTTTTGAACGATTATTAAATGTACAGATACTTATATGTTGGAGAATAAATGAAATTTTGTTTTGATAACGGTTTTGTATAAACTGCCTCTACTGCTACAAAGAACAAGTATGTGTCCGTTATTGCATAACGCGCCCCTGCGGTAGTTATCCAAAACTGACTTTTGAGAAACCGCAAAAACAGAAACATCAGCCCGTAATTTAGAATTGCAATTTCTCCTTTTAGCCAAAATCAACTTGATGGCTGACTCCCCCAAAAAATCTAATGAGCAACAACACTTCTTTCTCCGTAAAATTCTTTCGGGAAATTAACAAAATAAAGCCGCTCTGTAGCGCGTGTAACTGCCGTATAGAGCCATCTTACCAATTCGTGCGACAAATATTCTTCGGTAAAATAACCTAAATCGACAAACACAGCTTTCCACTGTCCGCCCTGTGCTTTATGGCAAGTCATCGCGTAAGCGAATTTTATTTGCAAAGCATTGTAAAAATCGTTTTCCCTTGCCGCCTCGTACTGCTTTTTTACGGAAGGAATATCGGTATAATCTTCGAGCACTTTTTTCAAAAAACTTTCCTGTTCCGTTGCCGAAAAACCGGCGCCATCGGTTGCAATGCTGTCAAGATTGATTCGCATATCAATTTCCATCTCTTTGTAATCGACCAATTGGCACGTAATATCGACAAAACGGTAGCCGTACAGTTCATAATGTTTTTTAATGCGCGAAACCTTTGCAATATCGCCATTGGCAATAAAACTAACCTCCTCATTACCTTTCAGCCAGTGATAATTGTTCTTCATTACAAGCAGATAGTCGCCCTGCGATAATTCATCATCACAATAAAGAATGGAAGCACGTATTCCTTTATTATACATGTTTGCCCGCTTGTTAGTGCGACAAACTACCAATGTTTCCTCCAGTCCAAACCGGTCGTAACAGTTTTGCAGTTCTTCCATTAGTCCTGCTCCGGAGAGGCGAATGATGTCGGAAAATCCGGCAAGCGAAAAAATCGGATAATGATTTATTGTTTGTTGGCTGCCAAGCAATTCGCGCAGCATGGTAGCGTTTATTAAAATACCGCTTTGTTGTTCCTGACGGACAACATCTGTCAGTTCGACCTGCGAAAAACTGAATCCGTAACCTTCGAATGTAAGTGACTCAAGGGCTGGACTTATCGACAGCCCCACCGGAGGCAACTGCGCCGTATCGCCAATCAGCATCAGCCGGCAGTTAGGAGCGTCGAACACAAATTGCAGCAAGTCGTCGAGAAGCCGCCCCGAACCAAACAAACTGCTGCCGTATAAATCGTTCGCAATCATCGACGCCTCATCAACAATAAAAATCGCGTCTTTCAACATGTTTTTGTTCAGATTGAATCCTCCGAATCCATCTTTTGAAGAGGTTTGGCGATATATTTTTTTATGAATGGTAAAAGCAGGTTTGCCCGCCATGCCCGACAATACCTTTGCCGCCCGTCCGGTAGGCGCAAGCAGTACCGATTTCAGCCCGATTTCGTCGAGCATCTTTACGAATGACGCCACAAGCGTTGTTTTTCCGGTTCCCGCATAGCCTTTCAAAAGAAAGACAGGCTTGGACAAGTATGTGGTCAGAAAATCAGTGATTCCGTCGATTGCCGTAAGCTGCGAATGGGTTGGTTCGTACTGAAAATGATACATGAACCGAGCTATTAAATGATCTTTAAGCATTTTGTATTGCAATATTTTTATTCCTTTAAAACAGGGTATTTATACGACGCAAACATAACAGAAATATTATTTGCTGTGAATATAAAAGCGATTTTTGTTACAAATTATTTTGATTCACTAATTCATAAAGCAGTCCCGAATGCTTGCCGACCATCAGAGTATAGCAGAAGCAGCGATAAAGAGTGGTGAAACCGATATTTCGGTAGTAACGATAAAACATGCCACCAATATTTGGTACAAAGAAAATGAACTACCACCTCATTTTGCAAATAAAACAACTTTGTAACCAATGAAATAATAAAGGTAATATCCTCAATATATTGAAAAGTAACGCAAAATACTTGCTATTGCATTCTTTCTTAATAACTCATGTTACACATAGCATACATTTTAGCAACACTGTTTTTCTACACTTTAGTATAACGGCATAATGCAAAATACGTCATTAATTTTAGTTGGTTGCTTATAACGACCAAGATGAGGGAGGCGTGAGCTATATAGAATATATGTTGTTACTGAGGTTGTTCTGTTAATAAATTGAGGTTATACCGTAATCTACTTCTGATGCCTATTGCCTATAACTGATTCGGTTGTACAAAAATTAGTCATTGTATAAATAAAATTGCTCTTTCATCTTTTTTTATTACTTTTGCGCTTTCCAAAAATTAAAACAATATCAAAATGGAAGAGCAAAAAAAAAATCAGCCTATTACCATCGAACTCAGCGAAGAAACCGGACAGGGAATCTATTCAAATTTGGCAATTATCAGTCATTCGCCATCCGAATTTGTAATTGATTTTGTTCGCGTGATGCCCGGTGTGCCAAAAGCAACCGTAAAATCAAGAATCATATTGACGCCCGAACATGCCAAGCGGTTGCTGAATGCCTTAAAAGACAACATCTCGCGCTTCGAGAGCCAGTTCGGCTCCATCAAGCATATCGACGATGGCGGCTTTAATCCACTAATGTTTGGCGGTACTGCAGGGCAGGCATAGCTGAATATCATGTTTGCCGACGACATTAAAAATGCGCTGGAAGTTCTCAAAGCCGGCGGTTTAATTCTTTATCCTACCGATACAGTTTGGGGAATCGGCTGCGATGCAACCAACACCAATGCTGTGCGGAAGCTTTTCGACCTTAAAGAGCGTAACCGCTCAAAGCAAATGCTTGTACTTACCGATTCGGCGTCGAGAATAACAGGCTATGTGAACCAAATGCCCGATTTGGCTTGGGATTTAATTGAACTTTCAGCCAAACCGCTGACAATTATCTATTCGGGAGCCAAAAATTTAGCGTCCGAACTGATTTCGCCCGACGGAAGCATTGCTATCCGTGTAACCAGCGAGGCTTTTTCGAAAACGCTCTGCTCACGATTTCGAAAGCCAATTGTTTCAACGTCGGCAAACAAAAGCGGCGAAGAAACTCCGCTTCTTTTTTCGGAAATATGCGAAAACATAAAACAAAGCGTTGATTACGTGGTTGTTTATCGACAAGGCGAAACACAAAAACACAATCCTTCGGGAATTATTCGACTTGGATTGCGAGGGGAAATTGAAATTATTAGAGAATAAAAATGGAATACAAATTAACCGACTTTAACCACAGGATAGATGTTCAGCTGCGGTTTAGCGACATCGACGGTTTTAAGCATGTAAACAATTCTGTCTTTTTTGAATATTTTGATTTGGGACGGCTCAATTACATTAAAGATGTTCTGAATCTGTGCATCAGCCTTAACGATGAGCAAAGCATTGTAATTGCTTCCACAAAAACCGATTACATACGTTCGGTTTACCTTTGGGACAGCATTGCTGTTTATACAAAGGTGTACCGACTGGGAAACAAAAGTTTCAGAATTGTACAGTGGCTCGTAAAAAGCGGCGAAGAAACACCTTCGGTTGTTTGCGATTCTATAATGTCGGGCTTCGTCCCCTCAATCGAACAATCAATGCCAATTCCCGACAAATGGCGGCAGAAATTCAATGAGTTTGAAAAAGGGACGCTTATCCACTAATAATATGACATATTATCTTGAGTTTACTATAAGTCCTGCGGGACAACTTCACGCTAATATTGTTGTGAAAATTCTTACTTGCGCAACATGAGATTATAATTTATGTGGCAATACGCATAAATATGCATTACACACATTATCCATGTTTAAAAATACTTTTTGAATAGACTCATGGAGTATACAAAACAAATCTGTTTTTAGTTAAAATTAACTCTATGGATAGTCATTGTAGCTTTTTACACATATATCCAATAAAATATCATGGAATTGCAGCATACAATTTTGATTTTCCTTGTGCAATTTTATATTTTGGATTGGCGGTAAGTATTATTTCGGCTAAAACTTCAGGGTCGTCGGGCAAATGATAAGTACAGATTGACAATTTGGGAGCAAATGTTTTCAGAACATTTGTTGCACCTCTTAATAATTGTCGTTCGGCGCCTTCTATGTCTGATTTAATGAAATCTACTTTTGCAATATTATTGTCGTTGACATATTGATCCAGCGTTATTAATTCAATTTCTTCCGATTTAGTTCCCCCTATTGTTAATACCATTGACGGTGATGCTATACCTTCGGTTACTATTTGTGCAACACTGCAACTGTCGCTTAACCCCATTTTTACAGGAATTATTTTACCGGAGTTCAAATTTGCTGTAACGCACAGTTTTTCGTATCTGCTTTCGGTTGGCTCAAAAGCGTAACAAAGTGCTTTTTTATACGCTGTATATGCGCAAAATTCGCCTACTGATGCGCCTGCATCAATAACAACATCGCCTTCTTTTATAGTAACATCTATATCAATGTCTTTATAACAATAGGTACCTTCTCCTTTAAATTTTTCGACAATTTCCTTACTGTAATCATCATTGTAATAACAATACACGCATAATATATCGTTGAAATTACCCCATGGCATTTCAGATACTTTTACGCCTTTGATATTATAATACTTCAACCCGTTTTCATAAACAAGATATTTATTCAAAGAATTTTGTCCTGTTTCATAATAAAACTTCTTGAATTTTTTTGAGAGAATACTTAGTCCTCCTGAAACTATTCCTGTTACAAATGTTCCTAAACTGTAATGACACACTCTTGCGTCATTTACATAATCTTTTAAAGTCATAATGCTTCTTTTTTGTATGTTATATGCAAACAATTTCAAAGAACTTCATCCAAGTCTTTGATGATATGTTTGCCGTTTCTACTTTCATAAAATTTATACTGATATTAAATTGGCTGCAAAGATACTCATTTTTTACAAATGGTGAAATATTAAATTGAAGTTCTAAGCAAAATATTTTGGAATTGTTGATTTAATATCTGTTGTTACGTAAAACATGTTTCATAACGCCGTTAGGTATTTCCTCATACATAACCCACATACATAACACCCATATATTATCTGCATGTAAATGGACACATTAAAAAATTAATTTGGTATGCTAAAGCATTGAAAAGTACAATTAATTTTATAATGGGAACCTCTAAAAACTCAAAGTTCGAGGCTTGCGAGGCGATAAAAGCGCAGTTTTACATGAACATGAATGAGCATTTTATATGGAAATGCGTTTTAAAAACCAGTATGTCTTTTCACCGAACCGAGATTATAGTGCCCCCGAAACTCCCCCCTCCAAAAAGAGAGGTACAAACAGTTGTTTTTGTTAAAATATTTGATTATCGGATATGTCACCTATTCTTATTATCTTTGCGGCATCAATAACCCTCACACTAATTTGTATGAATTTACTTGATTTTATATCCACCTATCCTGATGAAGAGAGTTGTCGTC
>JAITWJ010000003.1 GCA_031285325.1 Bacteroidales bacterium | reverse complement strand
CGGAGACGTCCTGAACTACTTTTTCCTTAAAACAATTACTGTACCGATAGTACGTTTTCTTACTTTTTGACATACTTTTCCTGATTTTGGGTGTCAACCGTATTCAGGACATGACAATTTTCACCAGCTTTTATATATAAACTATCAGATACCGGATCATTTTGGTTTTCTCTATTCCATCTGTTAATAATACGATCGTGTTCTTGACGAAGATTATTGACGATCGTAGCCTTCTCTCGAATCACTTCTACACCACCATCAATATTCGTTTTCCAATTCCAAAGGTGCTGAGATGTTGCGTGTTGGTTGATACCCCAGTTATCCAACTGTTTTAACCCAAATTCTCTTGGCGCTTCATATAAAGGTTCACCGGAAGCATTACCTCTCCCGGTCTGCCAAATTCTTGAATAATCTGTCTCTCTTCCAAATATTGAAAATTTGATAAAGTAGAGTTGTATTATATAATCATTTAGAGTTAAACATGTTCCATATCCTTGTTATTCCCGCCCCCTTGATAAAAGTTAACCCCAGCCGGTTCATCCATGCAAAGAAAAGGATTTTTTGCATGGAAACAGTTGTAACAGTCCGTATTTTTTGCATTTCCCTGTAAAGATTCCCTACCGGCTTCACCTGTTTTAAACGGGTGTAAAACAGCAGGGAATGGAAAATATTAACCGCAAAAGTGTCGAGGCAGGAATTGTATTCGCGGGCTGAATCCGCCTGTTTAACCACATCGTTCATTTCCCTGTAATAAAGCAAAACAGACGATGCGGTTTTCAACAGTGCACTGCTGCTGCTCCGTTTGTTGCCGTTTGGCTGGCGGTAAAAGCAGTCAGCCGCCGTTTCCTTAAATACCTCGAAAACGGGATTGTGCCTCAGCAGTATTTTGCTGTGAAATTCGGGATCCTGCAACCGCTGGTACTGTTCCGAAAAGCGGATGGCGTTCTGCACGATAAAAGACCTTTTCCACACAGGGCAGGTAATTGACCACGGTATTCGATACGACAGGAAGAGTTTGGCGTAACCGGCCGCATCATCCGCATAAATGTTAACACATCCTTCCATGTCGCCGGTTTTTTCCTTAAACCGTCCCATATTGAAAACGGCAAAATCCAAATGCGGTTTCTCCATCATTTGTTTCACCCTTTGTTCCAGACACGACGATGCAAGCAAATCGTCCGCATCCAGAAACATCAGGTAATCGCCCGCAGCGTGGTCAATTCCCGTATTGCGGCAGGCAGATGCGCCCTTGCACCGGCTTTCGCGCCGGAAAAAACGGACTCGCGAATCCTGCGCCGAAAACCGCTGTATCATTTCGGGAGAAGCATCCGCAGAGCCGTCGTCCACAACCAGCCACTCCCAGTTCGCGTGCGTTTGACCGGCGATTGACGCATAAGTTTCTTCAATATAAGGCGCCGAATTGAAACTGGGGGTTATTATGGAAACAAGGTTATGACAGGAGGACATAAAAACTTGTTGTTAATCGCATATTTATCATTCTGTTTGCAAAAAGTCAAAATAGTTTTCCCTGTTTACTGTATTTTGCTGCTTTACAGGGTACGAGTTTATGAAAGTTGCAGGAAACTTCGGCTTCTTTTTTTCATTATATTTCATTTCAAAAATCGAAATTTCGCCATCGGCTTCCTCTACCAATTAGTGTTTGTCAGCACACTTCGTACTTCCGGCTCATCGCAGTTCAAAAACAGAAACGGCAGTTTTTTCGGCGGCAATCTGGTACAAAAGCGTTGTTTTCCTGCCTGGCGAGCGTCTGTAAGGATAATCGCCTTCCCTTTGAAAAACTTTTGCTCAATGATATTTTTATTTCCCGAACTAACATTTTTATCAAAAAAACCGCCTGCAAAAATATGAAATATATTGGTTGTAACCGAAATATTACATGAAATTTTTCGGTTATGCAAATGGATTTTTAAAATTACCATGCTGCGATAAGTATTACGTCGTGTTAGCATAATTCAGGAACTATTAATCGGGACAGTAAAGGGGTATTGTTATTTTCACACATAAAAATAAGACTTTTTCCTGATTGTTAAAATTTTATAGCAGCATACTTTTTACAACACTACCCTCTCTTTTATTGACATATTTTTATTATTTCCATCTAAAAGCAGGTTTATATACTATATCGGATGGTGTACGCAATTAAGAATTCAGGAAAACGATTATCTTTGCTGCTATATTTAAAACCACACTGTTATGGCACATTATCTTGACCCAAAAAATGATTTGACTTTCAAGCGCGTGTTTGGTGAACACAAGCATCTCTGCATGAGTTTAATCAACAGCATGCTGCCGCTCGAAAAGCCTGTTGCAAGTATTGAATACCAGACAGGCGAACTGATTCCGGAACTGGCTAACGTATTGCGCCATACTGTTGTGGATGTACGCTGCACCGATGAGGACGGACGGCAGTTTATTGTGGAGATGCAGATGTACTGGACGGACAGTTTCAGGAGCAGGGTGCTGCTCAACGCCTCAAAGGCATACGTACGGCAGCTTGACAAAGCAGGAAAGTTTGAACTGCTCCATCCGGTATATGCACTGAGTTTTGTTAATGACACGTTTGAGAAAACGCCCGAAATGGCAAACGAATACTGGCATCACTACAAAATTGTGAACATTAAAGATACAGGAAAGCAAATCAGGGGCCTCGAATTTGTCTTTGTAGAACTGCCCAAGTTTCATCCTCAAAACCGTGCCGAAAAGAAGCTGCGTGATCTGTGGCTTCGTTTCCTTACAGAAATCAACGAAAGCACGGAAGAAATCCCCTGTGAGCTGCTTGACAACAAACTTATATGCGAAGCGGTAGGATACATGGAAAGCGCCGCTTATACAAAAGAACAGCTGTTTACTTACGACAAGTGGAAAATTGACATAATGACCGAAAAAAGCGCTTTAAGCGATGCCAGAGGAGAAGGGCTGAAAGAAGGGCTGAAAGAAGGGAAAAGAGAAGAAAAAACAGAAATAGCCCTGAACATGTTACGGAAAGGCATATCTGTTGACGACATCAGCGAAATGACCGGTTTGTCAAAAGAGCAGATAGAAAAACTGTAAATAAGAGATTTCAATTGTCCATTTATGGCTGTATTTTTTTATCTTTAAAAAAACAGATTTAGCAAATCATTTGTTTGTTTATAAGAAACTTAACAATATAGCAATCATCATTAAACCGGTAAAATTTTTGTAGCAATGCACTATTTATTATCCTCTTTTCTGTTCAGAATATTTAATATCTGGAAACTAATAAATTGATACCATAAATGAAACTATCCATTATCACCATCAACCTCAATAATGCCGAGGGTTTGCGAAAAACACTTGAAAGTGTTGTTAATCAAAATTTTACTGATTACGAATACATCGTTATTGATGGCGGCTCAACCGATGGCAGCGCAGATATTATTAAACAGTATGCCGATAAAATCACTTACAGGGTAAGCGAACCCGATAATGGAATTTACAATGCAATGAATAAGGGAATAAGAGTTGCAAAAGGCGAATACTGTCTGTTTTTAAACAGCGGCGACTGGCTGATGGAAAACAATGGGTTACAGTATATTTTTGACAGGAAACCGGTAGAGGATATTGTTTACTGTGATATTCAAACAGAATATGGGATACGGAATATGCGTGAAAAATTAACCATTTATAACAGTATAATTTCTCATCAGTCAACTTTTATAAAAACGGTTTTATTTTCAACCGTTGGTTACTACAATGAAAATAATAAAATAGTTTCCGACTGGGAATTTTTGATAAATGCCATCTTCAAATTTCAATGCAGTTATCAATACATCTCTTCTGTGTTGACATATATTGACAATAGTGGAATAAGTTCAAATATTGCCTTTCAGGAATTGTGTCAAAAAGAACGGGAAAATGTCCTCAAAGAGAGTTTTCCGATGATGTACGACGATTATCGGCAATTGCTGTCGCTGTCCAAAGAAATAATCCCTTACCGAAATTCAAGGTTAATACAGGTTATCAGGAAAATGCAGTCAACCTCTTTTTATAAAAAAATTAAAGGTGTAAAATAATAAATATAATATGCAGAACCCTCTTTTATTGACATATTTTTATTATTTCCATGCAAAAGCAGGTTTAAATACTATATCTGCATGGTGTACGCAATTAAGAATTCAGGGAAACGATTATCTTTGCTGCTATATTTAAAACCACACTGTTATGGCACATTATCTTGACCCAAAAAATGATTTGACTTTCAAGCGCGTGTTTGGTGAACACAAGCATCTC
>JAITWJ010000120.1 GCA_031285325.1 Bacteroidales bacterium | reverse complement strand
TTCAAACAGTCTCTTGTAAACAGCGGGCCTGTAAGCCGGATTCTGTGCCATTTTGATTTCTGCAAAAGAAAATAAAACGGTTTCCATCATTTATCTCGACCCTGCATTGCTGCAAGGCTCTAACGACCTACCCCCCGGCATTGGACGAGCAATCCTTAAAAGCCGGTGTACATGGTCTTTCAACCCATAAGGCGTACGGTTCCGAATGTCGCCATCAAAACCGGTGAGCTCTTACCTCGCCTTTTCACCCTTATCGCCCAAGGTTTCCCACAGGCGACGGTTATTTTCTGTTACGCTGCTATACCCTCGCGGATATCTTCCCGTTAGGAAGCATGGTGCTCTGTGTTGCCCGGACTTTCCTTAGCGTATTAAACGCCACGATGGAACAGCCTGCTGCTCTGCAAAGATAAAAATTAACTCGACAATTAAAAACCTCTGCTGGCAAAACGTTTGAGCCAATAAAAGAGATGAGTATTTGAACTTTGGCTTTCTGACTTCTACTGTTTTCTGCATTGCTTTTCATGTAATGTGTTCTTTCTGTTTTTAATCCAAGTACCTATAACAAAAGATTAGACGACCGGGTGCGTTAAGATTTTTTGACTACCTTTGCATGGTTGTTTAAAACAGCGTTGAGTTATAATGAATTAACTGTAAAAGGAAACCGGCTATTTATGAATGTATTAGATAGTTTGATTTTCGGTTTTTATATAAAAATGGTTCTTTTTTGAAAGACAATGAAATTAGAATACGATATTATTGTTACGGGAGGTGGACATGCCGGATGTGAAGCGGCGTATATAGCTTCATTTATGGGAGCAAAGACATTACTGGTTACAATGGATATGACAAAACTTGCGCAGATGTCGTGCAATCCGGCTATGGGGGGTATTGCAAAGGGGCAGATTGTCAGAGAAATTGACGCGCTTGGAGGAATGAGCGGGATTGTAACCGATAGAAGCATGATACAGTTTCGCATGTTGAATAAATCGAAAGGGCCGGCCATGTGGAGCCCGAGAGCGCAATGCGACAGGCAGAAGTTTTCTGTTGAATGGAGGAAAATACTTGAAAAAACCGAGAATCTCGATATTTGGCAGGAACAGGTAGTGAAGCTTTTATTTGAAAACGGCAAGCTTATTGGCATTGAAACTGTTTTTGGAAATAAACTATATGCGAAGGCTGTGATTTTAACTGCCGGCACTTTTCTGAACGGATTGATGCACGTAGGACTGAAAAATGCAAAAGGAGGCCGGGCGGGCGATCAGGAATCGGCAGGTCTTAGCGATCAACTTAAAGATATTGGTTTCACCGTTGACAGATTAAAAACCGGAACAAGCGCCAGAATCGACGGACGGACGATAAACTTTTCTGCAATGACAGAGCAGAAAGGAGATGATGAAATTTGTCCTTTTTCTTTCGATGGTTCGGATTTTAAAGGAATACCTCAACGGAGCTGCTATCTGACGCATACAAATAAGGAAACCCATGATATTATTCGGGGAGGGCTTGGACACAGTCCTTTGTTTACGGGAAGAATTAAAGGGAGAGGACCACGCTACTGCCCAAGTATTGAGGATAAAATTGTAACATTCAGTTCAAAAGATTCGCACCAGTTGTTTATTGAACCGGAAGGAACCAATACCATTGAATATTATGTAAATGGTTTTTCAAGCAGCCTTCCGATGGAAGTTCAGCTTGAAGCATTAAGAAAAGTACCCGGACTGGAACATGCCAGGATTTTTCGTCCTGGTTATGCTATTGAATATGATTTTTTTCAGCCCACCCAACTGAAATCAAACCTTGAAACAAAGATAATTAATAATTTGTTTTTTGCAGGGCAAATTAATGGCACAACCGGTTATGAAGAAGCTGCGGCGCAGGGATTAATGGCGGGAATTAATGCAGTCCTGAAATTGAAAAACATGCCTCCCTTTATTTTGGGGCGTGAAGAATCTTATACAGGTGTTCTTATTGACGACCTTGTTACGAAAGGCGTTGACGAGCCTTACCGAATGTTTACATCGAGGGCGGAATACCGGATTTTGCTGAGGCAGGATAATGCCGACGAGCGGTTGACAAGAAAGGCTGTTAATCTTGGAAGTGCTAAAAAAAGCCGACTTGAGAAACTTGAAAAGAAGGAAAAGGCTGTTGAGGCTGTATTGAGTTTCCTTTCTTCCACCAGTGTTGCGCCCGAAACTGTGAATGGTTTTTTGGAATCTGTTTCTTCCACTGCAATTTCTCAGAAAATAAAAGCAGTTAATATAGCCATGCGGCCGCAGGTGAAAATTAAAGAGCTGCTTTCTTTACTTGGGTACGACAAGCCTGGCTTTTGTGATGCAGTTGCCGAGGCGGCCGAGATTAAAATAAAATATGAAGGTTATTTGCAGCGCGAGCAACAAATTGCCGAGAAGACAAAACGATTGGAAGGTCTTAAAATTCCAAATGATTTTGACTATTCAGGAATAACCTCTATTTCCACCGAAGGAAAACAGAAGCTCGCAAAGATTAAACCCGACAGCATTGGACAGGCAAGCCGTATAAGCGGGGTTTCTCCGGCCGACATAAACATCCTTCTGATGTACTTGGGCAGATAAGTGTTCCACGTGGAACACTTCGTCCCTTTTCATAATAAATACAGCCTTATTATTCCGATGGATGCGGGTTAAGCACGCAATGACATGGAGATAGTCATTGCAAGCAAGCCTTAGAATGATGAGGGAGTTGGATGAGAATCATCAACCATAAATTGCAAGATGGGCAATATTATAAAAACACAACCAAAGATAGTAAATTAAATAA
>JAITWJ010000103.1 GCA_031285325.1 Bacteroidales bacterium | reverse complement strand
AGCAATAGCGTGGGCGTTGTCTGTCCGTACTTCCAACTTTATACCTTTGTTCTTAAGAGAAGGTTGCATTAAGTTAAAAATGTCTTTTAGTAACTCATGCAGATTGGTAGGGTATATTTCAGGGACAATATTTTTACTTAAACTGCGATATGTATCGGCAAAACGAAGCAATCCTTCGCTGCGCCTGCGTATGGTTTCCATTGCCGATTCCATATCTTTGAAGTCAGACGATTCGCTTAATGCCATTTCTTTTTTCATCAGTTCCATTCGTTTTTTAAGCGTATCGGCCAAAGAAGCAACAGGAGCTATTGAATTCATAATTTCATGGGTCATTACGTTTAGCAACCCTTTCCATGCGCTTGATTCAACTTCTTCCAATGTGGTACTTACGTTATGGAATGCGATTAACATATATGTTTTATCATCGGTTTTGAAAGTAGATGCGTTAATTAGTGTTCTGATGTTTCTGTTACCTGCGTTTATTGTGGCAAGGTGGTTTTCTCCCAGTGTAATTTTTATCAACTCCTTGTATAATACGGGATGTCGTTTTCTCAACCAGTTTATATTTTTTACGTAAGGTACTTGAAACATGTTTTTGAATGCATCATTCATCCAAAGTGTGTCTAATGTTTCTGTATTGTATGCCAGTATTCCTGTGTTAACTAATTCTAAAATTTGTTTAAGATATTGCTGCTGCGCCTCTTTTTCACGAATCATTGTGAGAAAAGTGTCGCTAACTGTATTGAAATATTTGTATAAATTGTTTTGCCTGCTTCCGGTTTCCGGATAACGTTTTGAGAAATCTCTATATCTTATGGCTTCCAGGAAATCATAAATATCACGGAATGGCTTAAATATGTACCGAAAAGTAATTCTTAACAACAGTATTGTTACAATAACAAGCAGAACTGCAAAGAGAAGTTTGTTCTTTTCAAGAAATAAAACAGTAACACTTCCGGAGCACAAAGTGAGAATAAGTAATAAAACAGAATAAATTTTAAATTTCATATTTTTTTAACCGTCTGTATAAGGCTCCGCGTGTAAGCCCGAGTTCTTTAGCTGCTTTGGAAATATTTCCCTGGTATTTTTCAACAACATTCATTATGGCGCTGCGTTCTAATTCTTCCAGGTTATTTACTGGTAATATCTGAGCGCCGTGCGTTTTATGTTCGATAGGAGAAAATACAATATCTTCGGCTTTCAGTATGTTGCTGTCGGCCATTATAACGGCCCGTTCTATGGCATATTGCAGTTCGCGTACATTGCCTGGATAGTTGTACTGCATCAATTTAGTTTTTGCCAATTCGGAAAGTTTAAATTCGGGTTTCATGTATTTTTTTGTATAAATACCAAGGAAATAAACGGCAAGCAATAATATGTCGTTTCCTCTTTCGCGTAACGGGGGTGTAGTTATTTCAACAGTATTTATTCTGTAAATTAAATCTTTACGGAATATGTTTTCGTTGGCTAATTCGACAAGTGGAACGTTTGTAGCTGTAATTAAACGTATATCGACCGGAATAGGCGTATTGGTTCCTAAACGGGTAACTTGGCGGTTTTGCAGTACAGCAAGCAATTTAGCCTGTTGTTGTAGAGAAATATTGCCTATTTCATCTAAAAATAATGTTCCGGCATTAGCTGCTTCAATTAGTCCGGTGCGGTCTTCGCGGGCGTCGGTAAAGGCGCCTTTTTTGTGCCCAAACAGTTCGCTTTCGAACAGAGTATCGGTAAGGGCGCCAACATCAACTTTTATATAGGGGGCATTTTTCCTGAGCGACAACTGGTAAATAGACTGGGCAACCAGGTCTTTCCCTGTGCCGTTTTCACCGAGAATTAACACATTGGCATCGGTTGGCGCTATTTTTTCCAGTTTGTAAAATAATTGCTTCATAACTTCCGACTCGCCAATAATTTCGACAGGCTGCTTTTTTGCTTTATCATTTACCTGGTTCTTTTCTGAAGATGTTTGTTTTTCGAGCACTTCGATAAGGGTTTGAAGCAGTTGGCTGTTATGCCACGGTTTAACTAAAAAATCGGCTGCTCCTTCTTTCAAACATTTAACAGCTAAGTCGATATCGGCGTAAGCCGTAATCATAATTACCTGTACGGCGGTATTGTACAGCTTTATTTGCCGCAGCCAGTAAAGGCCTTCGTTTCCGGTATTGATTGAACTGTTAAAGTTCATATCTAACAGTATAATATCGTATTTGTTTTTGGCAAGTATGGTTCGCAGGTTTTCAGGGTTTGGTTCTGTGGTAATAGTTTTCACTTCCGGTTTCAATAGAAAACGGACTGCTGTCAGGATATCTTTATCGTCATCGACAACAAGAACTGATGCTTGCCGTAAATTCATAATGCTCATTTCTCAAATTTAGTTTATAATCAACAATTAACAATTAATAATTAAAAGAAAGTCATGAACCATGATTTTAATAATTGCCGCGATTATATTTTACCACAAAGAACGCAAAGTTTACGCAAAGTTCACAACGAAAATCCTGCCAATCCTTTAATCCTGTAAATCCCTGTTCAGACATCAACTGTCAATTATCAATTGTCAACTGTCAATTGCTTGGGTGGGGTTGTACAAAGAAATTAGCGCCAGCGCCGGCAACTATGTACCGGACACTGACGCTAATAAAAATGTACTAAAAAAAATCGATATGAATACATTCACTGCAAAGGTATGTAATTAATTTACAATTTACAATAGACAGTTAAAAATTATTAACCCCTGAATTCCCTGAAGTGGATTTTACCGCCCAGCTCAACTGCTCCTCCTTTAGGGAACTGTCAATTGTCAACTGTCAACTGCCCGTTATTCATCGTCCTCTGCTTCTTTCATTCCCTGCCGCTTGGCAATGGTGTTGCGGTACTTTTCAATAATGGTGTTGAGGCAGCGGATAAATTCCTCGAAAAACTCTCCGCCTTCGACCAGCATCAGCGCGTCTATGCGTTCGGTAATGGTGCGGTAGGCGGCGTCGAGCTGAACGCGAACCTGTCTCAGAACGAGGTCGGTGCGCTGGGTGTCTTCGTCGTAACGCCCCTTTACCAATCGTTCAAAGTTTATGTTGGCTTCATTCAGTGCGGACGCCCAGTCGGTAATGCCTACCGTTTTTGTGTCTTCTAAATACGTGCCTGCAAGCTCCTGTATCAGGTTGGTTATGGCCGAAGTTTCTTCGTTCAGGGTTTTGGCGGCAACGTTTCCGTATGTGTCGAACACAATTTGCAGGCGGCGGGCGGCGGTGCGAACACTTTCGGTGAAATGGTTCAGGGCGGCAAGGTTGGCGTCGGCCATACCGCGGAAGAGCTCGTCGCGGCGGTGGTCTAACAGCTCGATGTCGGCGGTGAGGGCGCTTTTCATAATTTTATGCAGCGCCTGGTCTTCCTCCCCGAACAGCGTCATGAAGGCGTTAAACTGCGCCGTAATCTTCAGGCTTTCGGGAGTGCCGTTCTGTATCATGTCGCGGAACTCGGTGTAAAACTGGAAATGTTCGTCGTTGCGGAGGTGGCTGAGATCAATTTTCTTAATTTTCATATCTATTATATTATTAATTAGTGATTAAATACAAAAGCTTATGTGTTCGGGAACTTCCGAAAGGCTCCCCGAGGGCTCGGGCAAGGTAGCGGAACTTCCCGAAAGGTTCCCCGAGGGCTCGGGCAGGGTATCCGGAACTCCGGAAAGTATAACCGAGGGCTCGAACAGGGTGTCCAGAACTCCGGAAAGGCTCTTTATATGTATTTGTGTTTTTATAATTCTTAATAAAACGTATTAATGCAATATTGCCAATGTTACAAGTATAGTAAACTGTTTTCAATAAACCTGAACTGTGGGTAAGAAATTCTGTAATATGCATGTATTTTTTTTGCCCGATTTTCACACAAACAGTAAAAATAGTTGTGTTTACGAACAGTAAGTGTTCGTTTTTGTACACCTGTTGGCAGTGCGGTGTTTTGTAAGTAACTCATCAGGTGCAAAATAACTGTTTGGCACAAGGTTCGCACTGCGCTTGATAATTGATTTTAGATTTTTCAATAAACAAATATAAAAATGGACAGACTGATTGAGAAGAAAAAATGGACGGTAAAGCGAATTTCATTTATTGCCGCAATATTTTTATTTGCAGCATTACTTGTGTTAATGGTATTCGGTACTTTCGGCAAGTCGAGATTGAATGTAGATAACGAGCGGATAACGATTGCCGGTGTAAGTCAAAGTAATTTTCGCGAATTTATTCCTGTAACCGGAATAATACAGCCTGTTTCTACCATATATTTAGATTTACAGGAAGGTGGGCGCATAGAGGAAATATTTGTAGAAGACGGCGCAGTTGTTACCCATGGGCAGCCAATATTGCGGTTAAGCAATACCGACCTCGAATTAAGCCTTACCAACCAGGAAACTCAGGTTTATAACCTGCTTGCACAGGTTCAGATTGCACAGAACGGGGCGCGGCAAAACACAATAAACAAACTTACCCAGTCGATAGATGTCGAGAATCAGCTTATCGAGGCTGAACGCATATATAAAATGAACAAACAATTATTTGCCTCGAATGTAGTTGCACAGCAGGAATATGCAGAGTCGGAGAATTATTATAATTATCTTCTGAAAAAGAAAGAACTTATGACCGAAATTCTTGTGCAGGACTCCATCGCCTCTACGCAGCAGTTGCAACAGGCCGAACAGTCGTATAAGGGCGCTCAAAACGGATTGACGCTTATGCGGGGCAAATTTGCCGATTTAACCGTAAGCGCCCCGGTAGAAGGGCAACTTACATCTCTTGATGCCGAAATAGGCCAGAGTAAAAGTAAAGGCGAACGCATAGGGCAGATTGATGTGCTGAGCGGGTTTAAAGTACGCGTAGATGTTGATGAACACTATATTTCGCGCATATATGCAGGGCTTGAAGGACAATACCAGCAAGGCAATACCACATACACGTTAACCATCAAAAAAGTATATACGCAGGTTACATCCGGAAGCTTTGCCGTAGATATGGAGTTTAACGGAAAAACACCTGAAGCAATCCGCCGCGGGCAAACATTGCAAATACGGATTGCACTGGGCGACGAAGCCGAAGCGCTTATTATACCCAGAGGCGGGTTTTACCAGCACACCGGCGGCAATTGGATTTTTAAAGTGTCGGACGATGGTAAAAAAGCCTATCGTACACCCGTGCGTATAGGCCGTCAGAATCCGGATTATTATGAAGTACTCGAAGGCCTTCAACCCGGCGACCGTGTAATTGTAAACAGCTACGAGAACTATGGAGACATTCAGGAATTGATAATTAAAAATTGAGAACCCAATATTATTCAAGCAATATATTTTTGATGCTTTTACGACACTTAACTTTGAGATAGAATAATTTTTAACAACCATAAAATAAAATACAGATGATTAAAATTACAGACCTTGAAAAAATTTACCGTACAGAAGAGGTAGAAACGTTGGCGCTGAACAAAATGTGTTTAGAAATACATGAAAATGAGTTTGTAGCAATAATGGGCCCTTCGGGTTGCGGCAAGTCAACGTTACTTAATATTTTGGGAATGTTAGACGAACCTTCGGCAGGCAGTTTCCTGTTTAACGGAGTTGAAATATCGAAATTAAACGAAAGAAAAAGAAGCGACCTGCGAAAATCAAATATCGGATTCGTTTTTCAAAGTTTCAACCTGATTGACGAACTTACCGTTTTTGAAAATGTTGAGCTGCCGTTAATTTATAATAACGTGAAAGCGTCAGACCGTAAACAATTAGTGGGAAATGCCTTGGAACAGGTGCAAATGATGCATCGCAGAAATCATTTCCCGTCTCAGCTCTCGGGCGGCCAGCAGCAGCGTACAGCCGTAGCGCGTGCGGTAGTTAACAGCCCGAAACTGATTTTAGCCGACGAGCCTACCGGAAACTTAGACAGCCAAAACGGCAGCGAAGTAATGGAAATGCTTATTCAGTTAAACGAAAAGGGAACAACTATCGTAATGGTAACTCACAGCGTACACGATTCGCGTTATGCCCACCGCATTGTTCACATGCTTGATGGAAAAACAGTAACCGAAAACTTCCTGAAAGAATTGGTTTACCTTGCACCAAACAGTTAAAAATAACCGAATAATTGAAGTATAATGAAACCAATTATACGAAACCTGATTAGTGTATCGCGCCGGTTTAAATTAGCAACCACTTTGAATATACTGGGGCTTTCGATAGCCTTTGCATCATTTGTTATAATCATGATTCAACTGGATTATGATTATAATTTCGACAAATTCCACAAAGATTATGACAAAATTTTCCGTGTTGAACGCAGAAGTACCAGTTCCGACTGGAAAAATGTGGTTCACAGCCGCCCGTTTGCCGAACGTTTTATGGCATCTTCACCTAATATTATTGCCGGTACTATAATAGGCGGCCTGCCGTATGATTTTGTTTTTCATACCGAAATTAATGGCGGGCGAAATTTTTATGAAGGAAGAGTAATTATGATAGCGCCCGAATTTACCGATGTGTTTACGGTTGATTTTGTTGAAGGTTCTGACGATGCTCTGAATGCCCCCGATAATGTAATTATTCCGCTGAGCCTTTCACAAAAGTTATTCGGCAAAGAATCGGCAATCGGAAAACAACTCTTCGTTAGCCAGGACAGTATAAGTGTAACAGTAGGAGCGGTGTTTCGTGATTTCCCTTCCAATTCTATTCTTGAAAACTGCATATATTCGCCAATACCGCCAGAAACTGTCGAAAATTGGAGCAATGCCAGTTGGGGTATGTACATTCGTGTAAACGACCCGGCTAACGTATCTACAATGTTTGAAAATTTTGCGCGTAACTTCGACCTTTCTTCCGTAGTTGGCGGCCATTGGGCCGATGACTTTTTTCTTGATTTTACTCCTTTAGCCGATGTTCATTACATAAAAGGCGTTGACTTTGATTACACGCCCAAATCGAGCAAACAAACATTGATTATTCTACTGTCGATAGCTATTGTTATTATAGTTATTGCGGCAATAAATTTTACTAACTTCAGTACGGCTATTGCCCCCATGCGTATTAAAAACATAAATACTCAGCTTGTGTTGGGCGCCAGGCGAAAAACCCTGCGTTCGGTTATTCTTTCCGAAGCGGTTATTTTCAGTTTCCTGTCGTTTCTTATTGCCATTCTGCTGGTTTATATTTTTAACAAAACTCCAATGGCAAGGCTGGTCGATGGCGATTTGTCGTTCAAGGCCAATTACCCTATTCTGGCAGGAACAGCTTTCATAGTTTTGCTTGCAGGTTTCTTCGTAGGCCTGTATCCTTCGCGCTACATAACGTCTTTCCCTCCGGCATTAGTGTTGAATGGGAATTTCGGGCTGTCGCCCAAAGGCAGGAAACTGCGTAATACCATGATGGGTATTCAGTTTATAGCATCGTTTGCCCTGATTATAGGGGCATCGTTCATGTATCTGCAAAACCAATTCATGCAAAAATCGCCTCTGGGTTATAATAAAGACAACTTGCTTACCGTTGATATCAAAACAATAACGGTAAGCCGCGATGCATTGGCCAATCAACTGAAGTCATATTCAGGAATTCAAGACGTTACTTTTGGTGCATCTCTTTTGTCAACTTCCGACATGTATTCGCAAACACCGCTAACATACAAGGAAGATGTACTTTGGACTCAAGTTTTTTGGGTATATCACGATTTTCTTAAAGTGATGGATATTGAAGTTACAGAAGGACGGGATTTCAGACGGGATGATTTTTATTCTTCCAATGAACTATTGTTTATACTTAACGAAGCAGCACGTAAACAATACAATTGGGAACTTAACACAATAACAACGTATGGCGAAATAATAGGTTTTATGCCCGACATTAAATATGCTTCCTTTCGCTCGGAAGTAAGGCCAATGGCATTCGCTGCAATTCCCGACACAATGATAGCCGGTAGACCCCATTTAAATACTGCATATATAAAACTAAAGGCAGGTACTAACTTACGCGATGCAGTATCGCATATCAACACTACTCTTTACGAATTTGATGAAAATTATATATCCAATATCCGCTTTTTTGACGAAACACTGCAAAAGTTGTATGAAAAGGAGCTGGCATTAAATTCGTTGATTATACTTTTCAGCCTTATTTCAATATTCATATCAATAGTAGGTGTATTCGGCCTGGTGGTATTCGACAGCGAATGCCGCCGGAAAGAGATTGGTATCCGTAAGGTATTAGGGGCTTCGGTAACTAATATCGTAATAATGTTCAACAAAGCGTATCTTAAAACACTGATTGTTTGTTTTGTGATAGCTGCTCCGCTGGCGTGGTATGCCGTAACCCGCTGGTTAGAAAACTTCGTTTTCAGAACGCCTTTACATTGGTGGGTTTACTTTTTGGCCTTTGTGTTTATAGGAATAATTACCGTATGTACCGTAACATTCCAGAACTGGCGTGCGGCAACATCTAATCCGGTAGATGTAATTAAAAGCGAGTGAAAGTTAATAAGAATTTATAATTATAATGAAACAATTTATACGCAATTTCGAAAAGCAACTCACGGTAGGATTACTCAATATTTGCAGCCTTTCGCTGGGTATTATGATAGCTGTTATAGTAGGATTGTGGGCAATTAACGAATTAAGTTTCGACCGCTTTCACAAAAACAGGGATAGAATATACCGTACGATAATGAATGGGTTACTGAACGATTCGTTAGTTTCTTCGCCGGCAACTTTTCGCCCGTTGGGCGAACATGCAAAAGAAGAATTACCCATTATTGAAGATATGTGCAGGGTATTTGTTATCAATCAGGATATAAAAATTGATAATGTGCTGCATCGCGATATAAAGACTTTAATGGCAGATAATAATTTTTTTAACTTTTTTACCTTCCCGCTGGAAGAAGGAGACCCTGTACAAGTTATTGCTGCCCCCGACCGTGTAGTTATAAGCCGGTCGGCAGCAGCCAGATATTTCCCTGAAGAACAGAATCCTGTGGGCAAAATAATTAAGTATCAGGATAGAGATTTTATAGTAAGTGGAATAATGAAGAATATGCCGAAAAATTCGAGTTTGCAAACCGACTTTGTTTTTCCTTTTTTCGGTTGGTGGACTGAAGCCGGTTGGGGAACAAACGACAGTTATAACACTTTTTTCCTTTTACAGGAAGGAGCAACTACAGAAAGCCTTGCCGAATCTTTGCAACAAATTGTATATAGAGAATTTGCAATGTTCAAGAATTTTAAGGTAACATATTCGTTAGAACCACTGTCCGACATACATTTCAGTTCGCGTTTTATGGACTTTATTATTAAAGGCAACAAGCCGTTGGTAATAACATTTATCCTTACAGCTATTGCAATACTGATAATTTCCTGTATAAACTTTGCCAACTTATTTGTTTCCACTTCGTTTTTTCGCGCAAAAGCCATCGGTGTCAGAAAAACAGTAGGGGCGAAAAGGAGCCGGCTTATGCTCGATTTTTACATGGAAACTGCCTGTTATGCCATTCTTTCAATAATCACAGGATTAATTATAGCAGTAATTATGACTCCTACGTTCAATAATTTCACACAGTCAAACGTGAATATTGATTTTAACTCGCCGCAGCTATATATTTTCCTTGCAGTATTGTTTATATTTGTGGTATTGTTGGCAGGTTCATTCCCTGCACTGTATATGACACGGTTCGACCCCCTCGAAACTATAAACGGAAAGTTTAAGGGAAAGAAACTGTCGTTGCTGCAGAAAAGTTTGGTGATTATCCAATTTACAGCATCTATAACCTTGCTTATTGTAGTTGTATTTATGCAAAAACAGGTGAATTATATGATTACATACGACTTGGGATTCGACAAGGAACATGTTCTTTATGTAAACGACAGAGGGAAATTAAGTATGGATTACCGTACGCTTGAAGGTGAATTTTACGCCGAACCGTCAATAACAAATATAACCAAAAGTAATGGTATCCTTTCTGCCTGGACTCAGGGATGGACAATAGAGAAAGTACCATCCGGCAATACTCAGCCCATTTTAATGGAAGCACGTCATGTTAGCCCAAATTATTTTGAATTTTTCGATATGAAAATAATTGATGGCGAAAATCCGTTTTATCTTGAGTCGTCATTAGAAACCGATGTGGTTATAAACGAAAGCGCTGCACAGCTGTTAGGATATGAAAATCCTGTTGGCGAAACTATTATTGTAAATGAAAATAAAAGATATGAAATTAAAGGAATAATACGTAATGCTTATACCAAATCGCTTCACGAGGAAATATATCCGCAGGTGTATTTTAAATTATCTGCCGAATTTGACCAACCCGTAACATTTTTCAAAATTAACGGAGATACTCAGCGCGCCATAAGTTTTGTAGAACAGAAATGGAAAGAACAGGAGGCCGAATACCCGTTCATATACCAGTTTTTAGACGATACTTACATAAAATTATATACTTCGGAAATGAATGCCGGCAAGGTTTTTTCTTTTGCCATGCTAACAGCTGTTATTATTACTGTTGCAGGGTTGTTTGCCATGGCATACTATGTAACACAGCGCCGCCTGCGCGAAATTGCCATACGCAAGGTGTATGGAGCGTCGTTGAAAGATATATTCATACTGCTTAATAAAAATTTTGCATTGTGGGTAGGTATTGCCTTTGCAATTGCCTGTCCGGTGGCATATTACGGACTGCATAACTGGTTAGGCAGATTTGTTGTGAAGACTTCGCTAAACGCATGGGTTTTCGTATTGGTAGGTATAATTGCACTATTGATAACACTGCTCACAACCGGCTATCAAACATGGAAAGTTGCAGTAACAAATCCGGCAGATGCAATTAAAACAGAATGATCGAATAATTATATATTAATTTTACTTATGAAAAAAATTATACTCACAGGAATTGCAGTAATTGTGCTTGGCAGCACCATATATGCACAAGATATTCCGAAATTATGGACACTGGAAGAATGTATCAGTTATGCCACTGCCAACAACATTAACCTGAAACAAAAAGAACAGGAGGAGGAACTCGGAAAGGTGGAATTGAAAACGAGTCAAAACAGTTGGATGCCTAACCTGAATGCATCGTTGGGGCAAAATATGGACTTTGGGCGTACACCATCGAGAGATGGTACTATTATAGACCAAAACTCAATAAATTCATCTTTTAATATGCAACTAAACATGCCGCTATTTTACGGATTCAAAATTGCAAACGATATAGCTTTTCGTAAATTGAACTTGATGGCAGTAACCGAATCGCTTAATAAGGCCAAAGACGAACTTGCACTTAACATAACATCATATTATTTACAGGCTCTTTACAGTAAAGAATTATTAAATATTGCCGAATTGCAGGTAAGTATAACGAAAGAACAGTTAATACGCACCGAGGCATTAATAAATGCAGGTAAAATACCTGTTGCACAACTGTCATACATAAAAGCCCAGTTGGCTAACGACGAAGCAACTCTCGTAGAAGCCAAAAGCAGCGTCAGCCTGGCATTGTTAGATTTGGCACAGGCTTTGGAACTTGAACGTATGGGAGTAGATTTTGACATTGTTCAACCCGAAACCGGATATGTTGTGCCGGATGATAATATCTCGGGTATTCTCCCGCATGATATAGATGATATATATAATAATGCGGTTACTTTCAAACCGCAAATTAAAGAGCAGAAATTTTTACTGGAAAGCCAGAGGAAACTGTTGCGAATAGCACAGGCCGACTATTATCCGCGATTAAATTTCAATGCCAACTACGGGAACGGATATTACCGTTACGGTGGCAACGATATCGAGTCTGTATCTTTTGGCAGCCAACTAAAACAAAACGAACGGAAAACAATAGGCGTTAATTTAAATATCCCGATATTTAACCGTTTTGCTGTTAAGAATAATGTTAGCCAGGTACGCATTGGAATTATAAACCAGGAATTGGCGGTAGAAAACAGTAAAAAAACACTCTACAAAGAAATACAGCAAGCTTATTTTATGACTGTAACCGCACAGGCAAAATATCTTGCATCCGAAAAATCAATAATAGCAAGTAAAGAAGCGCTGTATTACGAAGAAGAAAGTTATATGGCAGGAAAAAGTTCCGTATTTGAATACAACGAATCGAAGGCTAAATACGTGCAAAGCATGTCGGAACAGGCACAGGCAAAATATAATTTCATATTTCGCACAAAAATTCTCGACTTCTATAACGGAATATCTATTACACTGTAAGAAAATGTTTTTGAATTTCGGGGAAACAGGGAAAAACAATAGACAATTGACAGTTGATAATGAATAATAACTGTCAATCAAGAGATGTGCGCCGGTTCCCATAGCCTATTTTTTAACAATTATGCGCATGATTGTTAAATCATCGCTTGATGAAAGCACAAACATGTACGCAATTGTTAAATCATTACTTGATTAAAGCACAATCATGTACACGTTTGTTAAATCATCGTTTGATGAAAGCACAAACATGCGCACAATTGTTAAATTATCGTTTGATGAAAGTGCATTTTCGCACAGTAAACCAATACAGGTTATATAATTTTTGAAGGAAAGCATTCAACATGCTGTGAAAAAATACTATATTTGCAGTATATACAATCAGGGGGTGCTTTTCAGGCTGAGATCATACCCTTACAACCTGATGCGGGTAATGCCGACGCAGGAATGATGAACAAAAAAACTCAAACCTTTAGTAAGGATATCTCTTGATTGATATAATTTAATAATTATCAATTATGCAAAAAGCAGGCAGATATCCAACAGCATTAACAATAGCAGGGTCAGACAGCGGCGGATGCGCAGGAATACAGGCCGACCTGAAAACATTCTCTTCGCTTGGGGTTTTCGGAACATCGGTTATTACTGCCGTTACCGCTCAAAATACAATCGAAGTAAGATATGTTGAAGTACTGTCTCTCGAAATAATAAGGAAACAACTCGAGGCTGTTTCGGACGACATTACCGTTGATGCCGTAAAAACAGGCATGCTGCCGTCTGTAGAAATAATAGAACTTGTAGCTTCTGTTATCGATAAATATAATTTCCCCGTGGTAATTGCAGACCCAGTTATGATTGCCACAAGCGGTACACGCTTAGTATCGCAGTCTGTTGTTGCTGCTTTTAGAAATTACATGTATAACCGCATTACTCTTATTACTCCTAACGTTTCTGAAGCCGAAGCCCTGTCGGGTTTCAAGATAAATTCGGAAAGAGATATGTACGAAGCCGCAAATATATTGCTCGAACAGGGATGTAATGCGGTACTGATAAAAGGAGGGCACTTAAAATCTCACAATTCAACAGATATTCTGTTCAGAGCAAATAAAGAACCGGTTCAGTTTTCGGTTCCGCGTACCGATTCCTGCAATTTACATGGCACAGGGTGTACTTTCTCATCGGCCATAGCCGCATATATTGCTCTTGGCCACGACATGGAAAATGCCATACGGTTGGCAAAAAACTATATTTCATCTGCAATAAATGAAGGGAAAGATATAACAACAGGGAAAGGATATGGGCCTGTAAATCATTTTTTCAAACCGCAACCGCTAAAAATCAAATAATATATGACAATTAAATTAAACGACTGCTATTATGAAGTAGAAGAAGGTACTTCGCTGGCCGTATTTATCCAAAATATCGGACTGAAACCAGACGGAATAGCCGTGGCTGTCAATTTTGAAGTTGTACCTAAAAACAAATGGGCAGAAACTTTTCTGTCTGACCGGATGGAACTGATGTTGATTCATGCCGTATCTGGAGGATGACACAATGCGGTTAATAGTAATTACTAATGAAACAATATTTGAAGAGGACGGAGCTTTATTAAATAAGCTTTTTGCCGAAGGCATGCATACTCTGCATATTCGTAAGCCTTTTGCCACAGAAGCCGAAGTAGAAAGTCTGTTATACCGTATCGACCAAAGATTCCATAAACAGATTGTAATACACGATTATTTCAATCTTTTGAATACTTTCAGTTTAAAAGGCGTTCACTTAAACCGGAGGAATTCTTTCAGGCCTAATATCGCGAATATATCAGTCAGTCGCTCGTGCCACTCCTTTCAATGTATAGAAACATCTATGAATAACCACAACTATATGTTCATTAGTCCCATATTCGACAGTATTTCCAAAGCCGGATACAACCATGCTTTTACAAAAGAACAACTTCTTGATGTAAAATCGAAACACTTAATAAACGAGAAGGTTATGGCGCTGGGAGGTATCAACATAAAAACAATACCCCTTGCATTTCAATATGGATTTGGAGGCGTTGCTGTTTTAGGCAGTCTTTGGGAAAATTATCTCCAAAACAGAAACGAAACAGCCCTTTTGCAAAGATTTAATGATTTACAGACAGTAACAGAAAAACAATGAACGGATTATTATTCATAACCCACCGTACAGAAAAATACAGTTATCTGGATACTGTAAATATAGCGCTCGAAGGCGGGTGTAGTTACATACAGTTACGAATGAAAGGCATAAGCCTTCCGGAAATAGAAAAGACAGCTATAAAGGCTAAAAAGCAATGTCTTATATATGGCGCTGAATTATATATCGACGACCATGTTGATATATGTAAAAATATTGCTGCCACAGGAGTACATCTCGGAAAACAGGATATGCCGCCTCTCGATGCCCGAAAAATATTAGGCCCCGATTTTATTATCGGAAATACAGCAAATACTTTCGAAGACATTTACCGTTTTAGTAATGAAGGAACCAACTACATTGGTTTAGGGCCTTTCCGTTTTACAAACACCAAAAAGAACCTGAACCCAATTCTCGGATTATCCGGTTACAGGAACATAATGCAAAAATGCAGAGAAAACAGGATAAACCTGCCGGTAATAGCCATAGGCGGAATAACTGCAAACGACATTCCCGGGCTTATTGCAACAGGTGTGTCGGGAATAGCATTATCTTCTTCAATTTTAACAGCAAAAAACCCTGTTGCTGAAACTAAAAAAATTATAGATACAATAAATAAATGCCAAAAATGAAAAAACTTGTTATAGCAGAAAAAGAATTCTCGTCGCGCCTGTTTCTGGGAACAGGCAAGTTCAGTTCTAATGAAGTAATGAGCGATGCAATAAAATCATCCAAAACACAAATGGTTACAGTTGCGATGAAACGCCTTGACCTTATGAATAAACAAAACGACATGTTACAGCATATTACTAAGCCCGGTATCCAGCTTTTACCCAACACGTCGGGTGTGAGAAATGCTAAAGAAGCCGTTTTTGCAGCTCAAATGGCAAGAGAAGCTTTTGGTACTAACTGGCTAAAACTTGAAATACATCCTGATCCTAAATATCTGCTCCCCGACCCTGTAGAAACCCTGAAGGCTACAGAAACATTAGCAAAGCTTGGATTCGTGGTATTGCCGTATATTCAAGCCGACCCTGTTTTATGTAAGCGGCTTGAGGAGGTGGGAGCTGCAACCGTTATGCCGCTTGGTGCACCTATCGGTACAAATAAAGGATTAAAAACTAAAGATTTACTTGAAATAATAATAAAACAAAGCAAAGTCCCCGTTGTTATAGATGCCGGAATAGGAGCTCCATCTCATGCAGCAGAAGCTTTGGAAATGGGAGCTGATGCCGTATTGGTAAATACAGCTATTGCTGTTGCAGGTAATCCTGTAGCAATGGCAGAGGCTTTCCGCTTGGCCGTAGAAAGTGGGCGTATGGCTTTCGAGGCACAGCTGGCAGTACAGTTCAATGTAGCACAGGCCAGCAGCCCTTTAACTTCATTTTTAATGTAGATTAATTAAAGTTTAACAAGGAAAAATATGAAAATAAATCATCGAATAAATTATCCGTCTTCTAAAAAGATTTACGTAAAGGGTAAAATACACAATATACAGGTAGGTATGCGTATGATAACTCTTTCTGATACTGTTTCTGTTGAAAACGGTCAGTATATTACAGTGAAAAACAAACCTGTTATAGTATATGATACCAGTGGCGATTATTCCGACAAAGATGTAACTATCGATATAACTACAGGGCTTCGCCGCTTACGTGACCAATGGATTGAACAGCGTGCCGATACGGAGAAACTGCATATATTTTCTTCCGATTACTGTAATAAACGTTTGTCAGATTCGAATCTTGATACTATCCGTTTCCCGTCTGTTAATTTACCTAAAAAGGCAAAAGAAGGGAATTTTATTACACAGATGTATTATGCTAAGCAGGGTATTATTACACCTGAAATGGAATATGTAGCAATACGGGAGAATATTCAGAATGAAGAGTTGGGAATTCAAACACATATTACACCTGAATTTGTCAGAGATGAGATTGCGGCAGGCAGGGCTGTTCTTCCTGCAAATATAAACCATCCTGAAGCCGAACCTATGATTATAGGAACTAATTTCCTGGTTAAAATAAATACAAACATCGGTAATTCTGCTCTTTCATCAGGTATTGACGAAGAGGTAGAAAAAGCCGTATGGAGCTGCAAATGGGGTGGCGATACCCTTATGGACCTATCTACCGGAGAGAACATTCATGAAACAAGAGAATGGATAATTAGAAATACGCCTGTTCCGGTGGGCACTGTTCCACTGTACCAGACTTTGGAAAAAGCTAATGGAAAAATATCCGGCCTTACATGGGAGATATACAGAGACACACTTATTGAGCAATGCGAACAGGGTGTCGATTATTTTACTATCCACGCCGGATTGTTGAAAGCTCATTTGCCTTTGGTAAAAGGGCGTACTACCGGAATCGTATCTCGCGGAGGCTCTATAATTGCCAATTGGATGACACAGCATGATGAAGAGAATCTGTTTTATACACACTTCGAAGAAATATGCCATATACTTAGCAAATACGATGTAGCAGTGTCGTTGGGCGATGGGCTTCGCCCCGGTTCTATTAACGATGCAAACGATGCAGCCCAATTTGCCGAACTTTCAGTATTGGGAGAACTTACCAAAATAGCATGGAAACATAATGTACAGGTATTAATAGAAGGGCCGGGGCATGTTCCAATGCAGAAGATAAAAGCAAATATGGACGAGCAGGTTGAGCATTGCCATGGAGCGCCGTTCTACACATTAGGGCCATTAACAACAGATATAGCCCCGGGATACGACCATATAACATCGGCTATTGGTGCTGCTCAAATAGCATGGTACGGCACCGCAATGATATGCTATGTAACTCCGAAAGAACATCTGGGTTTGCCCGACAAGGAAGATGTACGAACAGGAGTAATAGCCTATAAAATTGCAGCCCATGCAGCAGACTTGGCAAAAGGGCATCCGGGGGCACAGGTAAGAGACAATGCCTTGAGTAAAGCCCGTTTCGATTTCAGGTGGAAAGACCAGTTTAACCTCTCGCTCGACCCGGAGAAGGCTCTTGAATACTACAAAACAGGACGTTTGGAAGAAGAAAGCGATCACTGTACCATGTGCGGGCCACACTTTTGTGCAATGAAACTTACCAAAGAAATGAACGATTGTGCTAAAATAAATGTACAAAAGAATAAATGAGATGAGTTTTACAGAACAGATAAACAAATATAACTGGAACAAAATAAAGTCGTGTATATACAATAAAACAGCTAATGATGTAGAGATTGCCTTAGGAAAAGAAAAACTGTCGATTGACGATTTCATGGCAATTATTTCACCTGCTGCCGAACCTTATCTTGAACAATTGGCTGTATTAAGCCAAAAATATACCCGCCACAGATATGGCAATACAATTCAGTTTTATGTGCCGCTGTACCTGACAAATTCCTGTATCAACCACTGTATTTATTGCGGATTCAATCACGGCAACAACATCAGGCGTATTATACTCACTGACGAGCAAATACTGAGAGAGGTTGAAGCTATTAAACAGATGGGAGATTTCCAGCATATTTTACTGGTTACAGGAGAAAACCCGCGCGATGCAGGTGCCGGCTATATCGAAAATGCAATTCGTTTGGTAAAACCTTACTTCTCTTCTATTTCAATAGAAGTGCAGCCACTTAAAGAAACAGAATACAAACAGCTTGCCGATGCAGGATTAAACGCAGTATATTGTTATCAGGAAACTTATAACAAAAGCAAATACAAGATATATCATCCAAAAGGCATGAAGTCGAAATTCGATTGGCGGCTCGACGGGTTCGACCGCATGGGTAAAGCCGGCATACATAAAATAGGTTTGGGAGTATTGATCGGGCTCGAAGACTGGCGTACCGATGCCGCAATGATGGCCTTACACCTGCAGTACATGCAAAAAACATACTGGCAAACAAAGTATTCAATATCTTTCCCACGGATGCGCCCGCACGAAGGAGAATATTTTCAGCCGAATGTAATCATGACAGATAAACAGTTGGCGCAAACAATATTTGCATACCGTATATTCGACCATGATCTGGAAATGACACTCTCAACAAGAGAGAATGCCGCGTTTCGCGACAACATGGTTGGGCTGGGTATAACATCGTTGAGCGCCGGTTCAAAAACAGATCCGGGAGGATATGTTGTTTACAAAGACGAACTGGAACAGTTCTCGGTAAACGACAGCCGCACCCCGTCAGTTGTTCTGCAGGCAGTAAAGAATAATGGCTACGAAGTGATATGGAAAGACTGGGATTTGAGTTTACAGTAAAATTATGAACAAAAGCAGGTACGACAGAAATATATTGATTGAAGGCTTTGGCAGGGAAGGCCAGCAAAAATTACAAAACTCGAAAGTTTTGGTTATAGGCGCCGGAGGGCTGGGCTCGCCTGTTTTATACTATCTGGCAGCCGCAGGCGTAGGAACATTGGGAATAATAGATTCCGATGTTGTCGATATTTCAAATCTGCAGCGGCAGATACTGCACCACTCAACCGAAATAGGAATGCCTAAAATAATATCGGCAAAAGAAAAACTGGAAGCATTGAATCCCGATGTACATATCGTTACATACAAAGAGCGTTTTACGCAAAACAATGCAGCTGTACTGGTACGGCAATACGATTTTATAGTCGATTGTTGCGACAATTATGAAACCAAGTTCCTTATAAACGATATTTGTGTGGCAGAACAAAAGCCATATTCACACGGAGCCGTACTTGCCATGCGTGGAGAAGTAATGACTTATATTCCAGGAAGCGCCCATTACAGGAAAATATTCGGAGGCCCGCCTGCCGAAAAAACCCTGCCAACATCGGCACAAGCCGGAATACTGGGTGCTGTTGCCGGAATTGTAGGAAGCATACAGGCAACAGAAACAATAAAATACCTTGTCGGAATAGGAGACCTTATCATAAACCGTATCTTAATAATAGACGGTAACACTATGGCCTTTCATATTCTGAAGCTTTGAAACCATCCATGCCCTTTACAGTAGTTTGCCGGGTTTGCAAATACTCCGCACCGTCTAAATATTTATTTGAACAGCAAACAATACATCTTTTTTTGTATGAAAATATCTCTTTTGATGATTACAGAGCCCTCTTGTGGTGTATGCCGAGCCCTCTTGTGGTGCATGCCGAGCCCTCTTGTGATGCATGCCGAGCCCTCTTGTGATGCATGCCGAGCCCTCTTGTGGTGCATGCCGACACCTCTTGTGGTGCATGCCGAGCCCTCTTGTGATGCATGCCGACACCTCTTGTGGTGCATGCCGACACCTCTTGTGGTGCATGCCGAGCCCTCTTGTGGTGTATGCCGAGCCCTCTTGTGGTGTATGCCGAGCCCTCTTGTGATGCATGCCGACACCTCTCTGTTAATTGACAGTTGACAGTTAACAGTTAAGAATTATGAATTATAAGAATAGCAGCTAACAACTCTTTTAACTGTCCATTGTCAATTATCAATTATCCATTGGCCACTGTTTATTATTAATTGTTGATATTCTAATAATAAACAGCGGCCAATAGATAATGTAATGTTTGAAGTTATTACCAGAGTTGGGTATAAAAAAACAGGGCGCCCAATACTCTCAGGCGCCCTGTTTGAATCTATTTCTGCAGTATGTGTTATTCAGTTACATCCGAATAATCCATTGCTGCAAATCGCTGGTATGTTTTATATCTCCATTTAGCGTTCACTTCGGCAGTTTTAAAAAGAGTTTCAGCCTCTTGTGGGAATGCCTTCAGTAATGAAGTATAACGTACTTCAGATTTTATGAAATCCTGGAACTTGCTCCAATCGGGTTCTTTTGAATCGAGCTGGAACGGATTTTTACCTTCTGCCTCAAGCAGCGGGTTATATCTGTATGTGTGCCAGTAACCTGCTTCTACGGCATTCTTTATTTGTGCCTGCGATTTCCCCATGCCATCTCTTAACCCATGGTTTATACACGGAGCGTATGCTATAATGAGCGATGGCCCCGGGTATGCTTCTGCTTCTTTCACAGCTTTAAAGTATTGGGCGTTGTTATATCCCATAGCAACCTGGGCAACATATACGTATCCGTAACTTATTGCCATTTGGCCAAGATCTTTCTTGCGTATTTTCTTTCCCGAGGCGGCAAATTTGGCAACAGCTCCGGCAGGGGTCGATTTTGATGCCTGTCCGCCGGTATTTGAATAAACTTCGGTGTCAAGAACAATAATGTTAACGTCTTCTCCCGACGCAATTACATGGTCAAGGCCACCGTAGCCTATATCGTAAGCCCAACCGTCGCCGCCGAATATCCAGTGCGATTTTTTAACAAGGTACTGTTTCAACGACAGCACTTCTTTTGCAAATTCGGAATTGTCTTTGCGGCAGGCCTCTATAACATTATCTGATGCTGTTTTTGATGCTTCGGCATTGTTCTTAACTTTAAGCCATTCTTCAAATGCGGCCGCCGATACTGCGTTTACGGTTTTGTTTTTAATGGCATCTTCCATTTTATTTGCAAGCCTTACTTTTAGAGCGTTAACTCCAAACATTTGTCCGTAGCCGTATTCTGCATTGTCTTCAAACAGCGAGTTTCCCCATGCAGGGCCTCTTCCGTCTTTATTGCAGGTGTACGGCATCGACGGGGCAGATCCTCCATATATTGAAGAACATCCGGTTGCATTGGCAATAATCATCCTGTCGCCAAACAGTTGGGTAATAGTTTTAAGGTATGGTGTTTCGCCGCAGCCTGCGCACGCTCCTGAAAACTCGAATAATGGCTGTGAGAACTGGCTGTTTTTAACGTTGGCATATTTGTCAACAACAGAGTCTTTGTAACCAATTTTATCGTGCATGTAGTTCCAGCGTTCAATTTCGTCTGTTTGCGTATCGAGCGGTTTCATTACAAGCGCCTTGTTCTTTGAAGGACAAACGTCTGCGCAGTTACCGCATCCTGTGCAGTCCATAACACTAACCTGCAGTTTGAATTTGTATTCTTTAAGCGCTCCGGGTATTCCCTGTATGGTTTCTGTTCCTGCCGGCGCTTTAGCAACTTCTTCGTCAGTTAATAAGTATGGGCGTATTGCGGCATGAGGGCACACATAAGAGCATTGGTTACACTGGATACATTCCTTGGGTTGCCATTCGGGAACGTTTACAGCAATACCACGTTTTTCATACTGTGAGGTTCCCGCAGGAAATGTTCCATCTTCTCTCCCCTTGAATGCGCTTACGGGCAGGTCGTCTCCTTTCATGGCATTTATTGGTTCCATAATATCTTTTATAAATGCCGGAATATTCCTGTTATCTACTGTTTTTTCAATTTTTATGCTTCCCCATTCTGCAGGTACCTTCACCTCAACTACTGCCGAGCCTTTGTCTATTGCAGCATAGTTCATGTTTACAATTTTCTCGCCTTTTCGTCCGTAACTCTTGTAAACAGCTTTTTTCATTTCGCTTTCGGCTTTTTCGTAAGGTATTACATTAGAAACCTTAAAGAATGCAGCCTGCATTATGGTATTTGTACGTGTGCCAAGTCCTAATTCTTCGGCAATAGCCGTAGCATTTATAATGTAGAAACGGATACTGTTCTCGGCCATGTATTTCTTCATTTGGTCGGGAAGGCGTTTTTTTGTTTCTTCTGCATCCCATATTGAATTAAGGAGGAAGATGCCGTTTTTCTTCAGGCCTTTGAGCATATCGTATTTATAAAGATACGAAGAGACATGACATGCAACAAAATCAGGCGTATTTACCAAATAAGGCGAGCGTATAGGTTTGTCTCCGAAACGAAGATGCGATGTTGTAATACCTCCTGATTTTTTCGAGTCGTATGCAAAGTATGCCTGACAGTATTTATCGGTTGTGTCGCCAATAATCTTAATGGAGTTTTTATTGGCTCCTACGGTTCCGTCAGATCCAAGTCCATAAAATTTTGCTGAATAAGTACCGACTTCGGCGACATCAATTTCCGGTAAAAGTGGCAATGACATAAATGTTACATCGTCAACAATACCAACCGAGAAGCCGTTTTTAGGCTCTTTCGTTTTCATGTTTTCATATACCGACAGAATATGTGCAGGAGTGGTATCTTTTGAACTAAGTCCGTAACGGCCGCCTACTATGAGAGGTTTTTCGGTTTTTTCATGGAAAAGTTCTATGACATCCAGATATAAAGGCTCGCCGTTTGATCCAAATTCTTTTGACCTGTCAAGAACTGTTATTTTTTTTACACTTTTTGGAAATACGTTAAAGAAATACTTAGCTGAGAACGGACGGTACAGGTGAACTGAAATAAGTCCTACTTTTTCACCTTTTTGGGTCATGTAGTCAATAACTTCTTTTGTAGTATCTGTTATCGACCCCATTGCAATTATAATATTTTCTGCATCAGGAGCTCCGTAATAAGTAAATGGCTTGTATTCTCTTCCTGTAATTTTACTTATCTCGGCCATATATGAGTTTACAACGTCAGGAATAGGTTCGTAAAATGGATTTAAAGCTTCTTTTGTTTGAAAGAAAATATCAGGATTCTGAGCTGTACCTCTTGTTACCGGATGTTCCGGATTAAGGGCATTGTCGCGGAATCTTTGTATTGCTTCAAAATCTGTAAGTTTCACCAGGTCTTCCATCTCTATGGCTTCAATCTTCTGAACTTCTGCCGATGAACGGAAACCATCAAAGAAATGCAGGAATGGAATTCTCGATTTAATTGCAGCAAGATGGGCCACGCCGGCTAAATCCATAATTTCTTGAACGCTACCGCTTGCCAGCATGGCAAAACCGGTTTGGCGAGTTGCATAAACGTCGCTGTGATCGCCAAAAATTGAAAGCGCATGAGCCGCAACAGTACGCGCTGAAACATGGAATACGGCAGGAAGAAGTTCTCCTGCTATTTTATACATGTTCGGAATCATTAATAAAAGTCCTTGCGAGGCAGTAAATGTTACCCCCAGGGCTCCTGTCTGAAGAGTGCCGTGCAATGCTCCGGCAGCACCGGCTTCCGATTGTAGTTCAACAACTTTAAGAGTTTCTCCGAACATGTTTTTAAGTCCGTTGGCCGCCCATTCGTCAACATATTCCGCCATCGTTGATGAAGGCGTGATAGGATATATACAAGCGACTTCGCTAAACATGTAAGCAACATGAGACGCAGCTTGATTTCCGTCGCATGTTATGAATTTTTTTTGTTTTGCCATTTAATAATAATTTATTTTTGTAATTTTAAGTTTAAATATTTATTTAATATAAAAATCCGAAAAGCCAAAGCGGTATTCTTTTGTTTTCTCCAGTTTCAACAACATCATGTAAAACGTATATATCTGTTGCCGATTTTTCAATTGTAAAGTTATATTTCCCGTCAACACAGAAATCAATTTTGGGTACACTGTTTAATTTATGCCTGTACCCAACCTGATTATAAAAAAACGTATGCATCAGGTTTAGACTATCAGTATTTTGAGAAGCAATAGCATGTTGAAGATTAGTGTTGTGCATATAAATTCTATCCGGTTTCTTCATGCGGTCATCATCATCATTTTCATATAATAAATGAATTAATCTTGCGTTTTTTAAATATTGCAAATAATTCATAATAGTTGCTCTTGACGTTCCAATGGCAGTAGCTAATTTACTGATATTCGGTGTAAAAGATGTTTCAGAAGCTATTATGTACAGAAGTTTTCGGAGTTTTGGCAGGTATTTTAACTCTATTTTGTTTATGTAAGGAATATCAACCTCCAAAGCGAGATTTACATTTTTTAATAATATGTCGTTATAGAAATTATGTTTGCCGATAAAATATGGAAAGTAACCTTGTTTGAGGTAGTCGCTGAAATATGTGAGAGGTTCGATTTGTGCAACAATTTCAGAAACAATTACATCATGGTTTTTTAAAATCTCTTCAAGAGTGTAAAGACGAAAATTTTTTTCGGCCTGGTAGTTTATGTATTCCCTGAATGACAGGCCTTCGAGATAATAAATGCTGGCTGCGTTATTTAAAATATGATTGTATTTGGTTGTCTGAAGTACTGGCGATGTGGTAAAAATTATTTTTAATTCAGGAATCTCATCTATACATTTTCTTAAATCTTTCGACCATTCGGGGTATTTGTGAATTTGATCTAACAACAATAGTTTACCTCCACGCTTGGCGAATTTATTGGCAAATGAACTTATTTTCTGTTTGGTGAAATAAAAACTGTTCAGGTTTATATACAGTGCAGAATTATCGTTACCATGAAATTTTTTCAAATAATCAAGCAAAAAAGTAGTTTTCCCAACCCCTCTTACTCCTTTGATGCCGACAAGACTGCGGCTCCAATCGATGTTATTGGCCAGTTCTCTTTGAATGGTTACACTCGAACCCTTCAATAATAATTTATGAGTAAACTGAAAATTATCCAAATTCAATTTTTCAAAAATACCTAACTCGTTTTAAAATCAGTAAAAGGCAAATGTATAAAAAATACTGCGATTTTTAAAAAACCAATACCGCGTTTGAATTTAATTATATAAATTGTAAATAAATTAATTGTACTTTAAATAATTTTAATGTATATGTATTCCATCGTGTTTATTTGATACGATTAATTCAAAAATGTCAATATCGGCAAGTTTCAGGCTTTTAGATGTTCTCCGTTATTTATTTACATTCTTTCAGGAACTTCAATGCCAAGTAAGTTCATTGCCGATTTAACCACGCTGGCAACCGTTGAAGAAAGTACCAATCTGAAATTTTTTGTATCGAGGTTAGGTTCCGAAAGCATGCTGTGATCATGGTAAAACTGGTTGTATTCTTTTACCAGTTCGAAACTGTAATTTGCGATAACGGCTGGGCTGAAATTATTGCCGGCTTCCTTTACAACAGATGGGAATAGTGCAATACGTTTTATTATGTCTTTTTCTTTTGTCGATAATTGTTCAATTTGTAATTTTTTATTTATCAAAATACCTTGTTCGTTTGCTTTTCGTAAAACTGATTTAATTCGGGCATAGGTATATTGTATAAATGGGCCGGTGTTCCCGTTAAAATCTATTGATTCTTCGGGGTTGAACATCATATTTTTTTTGGGATCAACTTTCAGAATAAAATATTTTAAAGCGCCAAGAGCTATAATTTTGAATGTTTTTTCTGCTTCGTCGTGAGATAGAGTATCAAGTTTTCCCAGTTCGGACGACATTTTTCGTGCAACATCTATCATTTCATCGACAAGATCGTCGGCATCAACAACGGTACCTTCTCTCGATTTCATTTTTCCTGAAGGTAGTTCAACCATGCCGTACGAAAAATGGTATAATTCTTTTCCCCAGCCGTAGCCAAGTTTATCTAACAAAATTGACAAAACCTGGAAATGGTAATTTTGTTCGTTGCCAACCACATAAATCATATTATTGATTGGATAATCGGCAAACCGCATTTTTGCAGTGCCAATATCCTGTGTTATATATACCGAAGTTCCGTTGCTGCGCAGGAGCAGTTTCTTACCTAATCCGTCGTTTGTTAAATCGGCCCAAACTGAATTGTCGCTGTTTTGAATGAAAATACCTTCATTAATGCCGCGTAATACTTCTTCTCGCCCAACAAGGTAAGTTTCCGATTCGTAATAAATTTTATCGAAATCAACACCAAGAGTTTTATATGTAACGTTAAAACCTTCGTAAACCCAGTTGTTCATCATCTTCCATAGGTTTATTGTTTCTTCGTCTTTTGCTTCCCATTTTATAAGAAGTTCGCGGACGGCAATAATTGAAGGGGCCTGGTTTTCGGCTTCTTCTTTTGTTAAACCTTTTGTAATTAGTTCGGCAATTTCGGTTTTATAATGTTTTTCGAATTCAACATAAAATTCGCCAACAAGATGGTCGCCCTTTAAGCCTGAATTTTCAGGAGTTTTTCCATTTCCCCACTTCAACCAGGCATACATCGACTTGCAGATATGTATCCCACGGTCGTTAACTATATTGGTCTTTACTACTTTCTTCCCGTTGGCTTTTAATATTTCAGAAATAGAATAACCAAGCAGATTATTTCTGATATGGCCTAAATGTAATGGTTTGTTCGTGTTTGGCGATGAATATTCTACCATAACAAGTTTTGAATCTTCTGTAACAGGTACAATTCCGTAGCTATTTGTAATATTGGCATGGGTTAAAACATTTAACCAGTAATCTTTATGTATAACTATATTCAGGAAACCATTTATAACATTGAAACTTTCTATTTCTGCTATGTTTTTCGAAAGAAAAGCGCCAATTTCGTTTCCTGTAACCACAGGTGTATGTTTCGAAAATTTTAAAAACGGAAAAACCGCCAGGGTAAAGTCTCCTTCAAATTCTTTTCGGGTTGCCTGTATTTGAATCTGGCTGATTTCAGGTTCAAAATCATACAGTATTTTCAACGCCTCGACAGTTCCGTCAATAATAATTTTTTCGATATTCATTCTTTGAATTTTTAAAGAACGGCAAAGGTAATATTTTGATTTGTTCGGTAAAGTATGAAAACTTTTTCTTTTTGTTAGGAGTACTGATTTTTTACGATTTTAATACAAGAAATTGCGAGAATCTGATATTAATTTGTGGAAATATGATATTTTTCTTGGATATTACAAAATTCATTTTTACTTTTACTTGAAATTCAAGTTTTACTGAACTTAAACTTTTATTATGGTTCTTATTTATTTTCCAAGAAGCGGCACTGAGGTTTGCTCCCGATAAGAAAGGCGGGAGCATGTAAATAAAATCAGTACTGAATGTACTGGAAAATCTTTTTAACAATATTTCGTGCAGTGAAAAAGATCTTATTCCCGAAGATATAACAGTGAACCCTGTGCAGGAAGAAATTCCTGTAAACTCTAACGGTGAAACCTTTGTTTCTTCGGAACAGGCATTGGAAATAGCCGGCAAGTTTTTTAGCAGTGAACCCGGCGCCGAAACAAGGGCGCTTGAGGGTGCTTCGGTTGAAGCGGTAAAAGATGAATAAAACGGCGGTAATCCGGCCATGTATGTTATAAATTACCCCGAAGGCGGTTGGGCGATTGTTAGCGCCACACGTAATTATTTTCCGGTGTTGGCGCATTCCGACAAAGGCTCTTTTGATTTGGAAACAGCCTCAAAGTCGGGAGTTTCGGTGTGGATGGCCGAAACAAAAGAGGCTATGAGGCTTAGCAAAGACTTGGCCGATTCTGTTAAAGTACAAATAAATACACAGTGGCTGGCTTACGAAGAAGCCCAAAAGAAAGCTCTTTCGGGGCCACAGACCAGAGGTTATAACGAGATGATGAACAGGATAGATTATTTATA
>JAITWJ010000088.1 GCA_031285325.1 Bacteroidales bacterium | reverse complement strand
GTTTAAAAACTATCCGCACAGTTTTTACAAGGATGTTCACAATGCCTGCGTTTGTGCCATTAAATTAAACAGGCAAAAAGAGGCTTTCGAGTTTGCCCGAATGCTGGTTCTATATGGCTACGAATTGACAGATTTCGATAAAGAACCTTTTGAGTATCTTAAAAGCAAAGAAAAATTATGGGAAAAATTTGTATCAGAATACCTCAATCTTAGAAAAAAATATCTACAAACGATTGATGAAGAACAACGTAAATGTTATCATAATATATTCGTCGTTGACCAATCAGTTGCTCACCCTAAAACAGACAAAGAATATAGACAGTCTGACAGTGTCTTTTATGATTTGTCAATTAAGCTATCCGAACTTGTTAAGAACAATGGATTCCCGAACTGGATAATAAACAAAGATACAATGTCTATAAAATTAGTAGTTATGCTTAGCCATTATTGCGGTTTGGAAAACAGAATAAAGGAAGACCCTAATTTGCAAAATGACTGTTTATATGTTTCAATGTTGGATAATAGAATACATGCAATAGTTGATCATGCTTTTAATGCGGGCTTAATGTTGCCTGACACATACGTGGGGGTTTCCACCTATTTGATGAATAAAAATCTTTATGGTAAAATCAGTTTCCAATTTGACTGGGACAAAGAAAAGGTTATCCCTGTCCTTAATTTGACTCCTGAAGAAGTTATTCAAGTAAATAATAACAGAAAAAGCATCGGTTTACCCCCAATTAATTCGGATACTGAAAGTATGATTATTAACACAACATGGTTTAAAAGATTTCCTTTTAAAAAAATAAAAAAAGCAATGGCTGAATGCAAAAATTGCACAAGTGATGAAATAAGAAAGATAACAATGGAATTTGCATTTGAAGTGAAGGAAAAATATCAAAAGGAAAATTCTCATTTTATATTGCATACAATTGGAGAGTAGTTTCTACGAATAAATGGTACTTAATTATAAACGAAAATATTGACTGCATTACCAACCGAGTAATAGAGTGGCTGCAACATTACGGTATTACCGATATTTTCAGAATTAACAAAGTTGGCTATATAAATGGACGAATTAATATGGTAAAAAACATGCTTATAAACAGCTTATTATTAACTGTATATGACAAAATACAAATATTTTCTCGAAAAAACTTCCCTAAAAGTTTGGTAGCTAAAAAATATAGCATAACTTTGAAGCGCATTTACGAATGAAAAAGTAATCATTATTACGCATTATGTTTATTTTGAGCAGAATATTACAGAAAGCAAAAAATATTTTTGCAGGAACTCTGCAACAGTGTGTGCTTTGTTCAAAACTGTTGTTATCTAATATTTTACTATACCCACCCATCTCCGAAATGCCAATATCAATATTTTGTAAACAACCTGATATTTGGATGTTGTGCAAAAACAACTTCAATTTTTCAGGTTATTGCCATCGCCCTTATTGGCAATAACCTTGACGTGTTTTTAAATGGAACGTTCACTTTGCATAAACAAAGCAAAGTGCATCCAAAACGTTTAATTTCATTTTTTAGATATTTGGCATTTTGGAGTGTCTGGCGTTACGAAACACATACAGGTGGTTTTAGAATGTTCTTAAAAATATTTGTTATGAACTCATTTGGATTTAAAAGTTTTGAGATAAGTAAATCAAAACTTGATCAGATAAAAGGCGGCAAAGTAGTCGTATCTTCTGTCTATACAGGTAGTGGAAAAAATGCGACGAATGGAAGTACAGTCTATGAATACATAGACAATTATGATGATGGTACGTTTTTACGTTATGTTAGAGCAGAAGCTTTACCATGCATCAATTAAATTTGTAATCATTGTTAAACCGGAGCGTGTTTGTTTTAACACGCTCCGGTTTTTAAAATTGAATCAACAAAAACTCAATCAGTATGAAATTCTTATTCTTGCTTTTATACTTGACTGTTTCTTATTCTTGTATTAATTCTCAAGAAAAAGGCTATGTCAATTACTTTTACGAAACAAATAAAGCTGCTCTGAACATTCTTAAATCGGATTACGATGCCGCTTTAACTGTTTATAAATCAGTTTTTAAAAGTTATCCGCACAGTTTTTACAGGGATGTTCACAATGCCTGCGTTTGCGCCATCAAATTAAATAAAACCGGTGAAGCCTTTGAATTTGCGCAGATGATGGTTTTGCATGGCTATGAATTATTTGATTTCGATAAAGAACCTTTCGTGTATCTTAAAAACAACAAAAAGCAGTGGCGGAAATTTACGAACGCATATCCGAAATATCGGGATAAATATATTGAAACAGTTGATAGGGAGTTACGCGAAAGGTATTATGCCTTGTCCCTTAACGACAACCTGGCAGTTGAGTATAGATTGGATAAAACCATTAAAGAGCAGGACAGTCTGCTTTATAATTTATCTGTTCAACTGACAGAACTTATCGAAAAAAACGGATTTCCTAATTGGATGATGAATAAGGATACAATGTCTTTTAAACTAACAGTTATGCTAAGGCATTACCATGGTGTAAAAAACAGGATAGAACGGGATGAAGAATTGCAAAATGACGCTTTATACGCCTCAATGTCTTTCGATAGACTGCACAGCATGGTAGAAGACGCTTTTAGCAAAGGCTTAATGCTGCCGGATGCTTATGAAGTTATTACCACCTATTGGTTGAGAAAAAATCCTTATGGAGTAACTACAGTTAAAATAGATTATGATGCAGAAAAAGTAACTCCATTTCTTTTACTCTCTCCCGAAGAGGTTGTAGAGGCTAATAAAAACAGGGAAGTATAGGACTTTTACCAATTAATCCTGACACAGAAACGATAATTAATTCTTCGTGGTACAGAGATTATCCTTTCAAGGAAATTAAAAAAGCGCTTGCCGAGTGCGATTCCTGTAAAACAGACGTTGATTATAT
>JAITWJ010000043.1 GCA_031285325.1 Bacteroidales bacterium | reverse complement strand
TCCAAAGGGAAAACAGTAATTCCATTACTTATGGATTTTTAATATCAAAAACACCGCCCTCAATCCCAATTGGCGGTGTTTTTATATACTATTCTTTTTTCTCTTTTGCTCTGCTGATAATCAGCAGTGCTGAACCCAGAATAAATATAGGTATCGAAACCCAATTATGCGTCATATCAGCGAAAACAATCCGCAATGCAAAGCCTATCACGTTTAAGCACAGCCCTGTATAAAATAATGGCGATACTTTCTTCATCATAACCCTCCCTTCTTAATCAATAAATGCGTCTTATTTTTTTAGGCGTTCAAACTTTTTTCGCACACGCTGTACGACACGGAAAATTAAAATCCATTGACCATCTATCAAGCAGTGCAACGCCATAAATATAAGTGTAAACGAAAAATCGTTTAGAATAAATTGGTTTTCGGAGTTTTGTTTCATTGCATTAAGTTGGTTTATGTTGCGTAGAGGTATATATTGATTGCGTAATTTTCAACTCGGTAAAGACAGATAAATAAATACAGCCGCAATAAAATGGACAATTTCTATTATGACAGTCAAAATCTTTCTCCTCTTAATAGGTTATGTATATTGTCAATAAAAAAATCCGGCATGGACACGTGAATTAATTATCAACCAAAAAATACCATTTCAACATAAAACAATAGAACCAAAAAAACGCAGAGCTAATTAACATTTAAAATAGGCAGTAAAGCATTACAATTAAGTAAGCATTCAAACATTATTTTTGAAAAGGCACGCTTGGATTTTGTGATATTTTTAAAGTTGCGTATACTGTTAAGAGCGGCTTTTCTAATAATATTTAAATTTTGATTAGCGTTTGTGTCTCTAACCCTGCTGTAATCTTCCCTAAAATGTACATCAAGTAGCCAGTGCATTGATTCGATAGACCACTCATTTCGGGCATATTTAAGTAATTCATCAGCGGACAGAGGGCGGCTTGAAATATAATAATGCCATTCTTCTGTTGTTTTGCCGTCACTGTCTGTAAATATGTTCCTGATGGCTCCAATGCTTGCCATATTCATCCATAACTTACGGGTTTCCAGCCATTCGATATCAGTAGTCGAAAAAGCCGTACGTTTTTCTATTCTGCCGCCGTTATTTTCTACTTTTGTTGTGGTATCCATGGATTTGCGTAATTCCGCGTCTTGGATGCAACTCTCAATATCTTGTTTGAGTGTTTTCTGGTTATCTTTCACGCTCAATAGGTAATCTCCGCCTTCATTTATCACCGTTTTGGCGGTTTCTGTTTGACAGTGGAGTGCGTCGGCCACTACCATACATCCCTTCACATCTATTAGCTTTAGCAGCTCCCGCATGGCAGGAATCTCATTGCTTTTTACATCTACTGTCTTTTGGCTTACTGTTAGCCCTATCTCGGCAAAATGAGCACTTAATATATGCAGAGGATTCTCGTATTCTCTCATATTTCCGGTAGAACGAAACGTTTTGCCGTCAAATGATATGGTTAGGTCTTTTATGCTCTCAGGAAGTATTGTACTCACCCACATAGTGAATCGTTCACTCAATGATTCCGGCTTTATCAGTTTTAATAATTCTAGCAACCATACATAACTGGGAACTGAATATATTGCAAAATTCTCCTTTAAAAATTTACGCACTTGCTCGCTAGTTGACCATTGATGAATCTTGCTGACGTTTTCTAACCCACATAATGAACCCAGTATCGCGATCGTTAGCGCTCTCCATACGCTGTATGTGTGACCGTGGTGTTCTTCTGTGGTTTCTACGTCTCTAAAACTTTCTATTATTCTTAAGTTTTCCATGCATTTGTTATATCATGGAAGTTTCTTCCTGAAAATTAATTAACGTGCCGGCATGGACTTCTCCGCCGGATTTTTTATTTTAAGGTATTATTCTTCTGAACCGTTTTCTAAAATTATCTGTTGAACCCCATCTATTAAAGGAATCAAAGTTTTATATGGTTCGGGTATGCCCGTTCCCAAACGGTAGGTAGCCACACCCATAGGTTTATCGTAATCCTGCACGGCCAACTCCACCACCGTCCGGTTCATTTCTTGGCAAAGCAGAATCCCGATTGTTTTATTTTCTTCCGGCTTGCGGATGTATTTATCCAAGGCTGACAAGTAAAAACTTAATTGCCCTAAATCGGAGGGGCGAAATTTATCTTTCTTCAATTCAAAAGCGACAAGGCAATGCAGCGTTCGGGAAAAGAAAAGCATATCAACAAAAAATTCTTCCTCGTCCACAAGCAAGCGGTATTGGTTTCCGATAAAACAGAACCCGTCGCCGACCGTCATAATAAATTTTTTAACCTCGGTTACAATAGCGTTTTCCACATCACGTTCGCTGTAATCGTCTGATTCTTTTATATCAACGAAATCTAAAAGGTACTCGTCTTTGAAAGAACGCATGGCGATTGCGGCGTTCTTCTCGTCGGGAATTGTTAGCGTGAAATTATTGGGCATACGACCGTAAGAAGAAAAATCGTCGGAGCAAAGATGATTTTTCAAACTGGCTACGCTCCAAAACTCGTCGGCGCAGCGTAAAATATAATACCAGCGTTCATCAGTGGTTTTACATTTTCGTAAAATTTCTCTGTGGTGAGTAAATCCCACACGGAAAAAAGCCGCTAATCTTGTGCCGTCTAATTCGGCAGTCGGTAACTGCCGAATTACAACAAGTTCGCCGCCGCTCGCTCCGTTTTCCAAATCGGCAGTCAGCAACTGCCGATTTGCTTCCAGTTCTTTTGTCCATTGCTCGAAAAAAATTCTCATATTTTTCATGTTCGTGGGGGAGAATCCATGCAAGCCCGGCATTTCCCCTTGAAGCTGTTCCGATATTGCTTCTATTGCGCCCGTTCCCCATCTGCCCGACCGAGTGTTGACGGAAATAAATTCTCCAACACCGTAATAAAGGTTAAGTAGTTCGGCGTTTGCATTAGCAGCCGTTCTGTATCGGCTCTGTAAGATGGCACTCTTAATTTTTTGTGCGGCTTCGCGGTAAGCTAAAAAAATATTATCTACATTATCCATTCAAGCACCATCCTTTTTGCTTTTCTCTCAGTAAGGCATTTTTTGATTCCTATTCGCCCTATACTGTCTGCGTGTTACTCTCCAAAATAATTTTACCATGTGTCAGCGTGTGGTTTCAATGGATTTTGTAACTTTCCCGGTTGGTGGTTTTGGGAATCGGAAATATGGTTCTAAATATTATCACGACCCGTAGCAAACGAAGTCAGTCATT
>JAITWJ010000122.1 GCA_031285325.1 Bacteroidales bacterium | reverse complement strand
GTGCCCGCATGGCTGAAAAAACCTGTTAAGGAATTGATGTTATTTTCTTTTCATGGTAAAAAGTCCTCTTCAATGATGTGCCGGGCAATGGCTGCATGGTTCTTTGTCGGTTCCTCCTTCATTAGTTTTGCCAGACGCTTGTATAGCTTGGGTATTAAGTCCGCGTTCAGGTTAATATGGCTTATCACCTGGTCAATCCATTGTTTGTTCTTTGGCCGTTTCTTTGCGCTTAACCAGTTTTCCAACCACAGCCGGATATAATACACCTGGTCTAACAAGTTATCCACGCCAGGAACAGATTTTTTCGAATCCTTACTATACACGAAGAAATGCAGTTTATCAACAGTACGTCCGTATTTTTCCTCCTTATACTCAAAATACAAATTACATTGGTTCGCATCATACAGTGTTTTCAACTCTTTTTGTGCAACATCCAACACATAATCCTTAAAAAGTTTGTATCTGGGATATTTGTCTCCCAACATTAGCTTATTGCGCAGGTCTTCAACCGTAGAAAAGAAATAGCCGGAGTTTTTATGATTTGGGTCAGCATCCGAGTGCTCAAATTGGGAACAGTATTCGTAAAAACGCTGGCTGTATTTTGTTTTTAATGATATGGCAACAGTCAGGTTGTATGCCGTAAACTGTTCGGCCAATTCGACCAGAAACGGCATAATTTTCTTTGAAACTTCGATTTCCAGGAAAGGCTCCCGCCTTTTATGTTCAAAGTAGTTGATATATCCCACGCCCAACACTCGCTCATCATCTTCAATGAACAGTGTCTTTTTACGCAATGAAATCAACGCTTTATAAACCTCCTTCAATTCTAATTCGGCTTTAGTCAAATCTTCAGTATTCATCCGGACGACCAAATTATCGAAAAGGTTTTTTTGCCCGTCTTTACGGTCTACAAACTGTTTCCTTACTTCCTTGATGATAAGATAAACCGCCCGTTTTTCCACGACTGTAAAGTTATACCGCGCTTGCGTCAGGGTGTTTGCTTGAGCAAGTGTCACCCCTTTTTGTGTTGATTGCTCTGATTTAGACATAATCACATAAATTATTGATTAAAAATCGAAGCACAAATGTAAGTATAAAATGGAAGACATACAAAAAACACGAACAACAGTTGGAAAAAACTTACATTCGAGCCTTTTTAGTTGGAAAAAACTTACATTGAGTTGGAAAAAACTTACATTCGCCTCTCAAAACCCCAGTAAAATAAGGTGTTTCCAAGCCTCTAAAAATAGGCAAAAAAGTAGCCTAAAAATGCCAGTAAAAAACGGCGAGCAAACGCCTGTGAAGAAGGTGTTTATGAGGATGTTTTAACTTTTTGAGAGTCACCGTTTTACGAAAGACGACGCAAAAGAGGCAAAATCAATAAGTGAACCCACAGGAAAAAACCAGAGAAGAACCCAAAGAAACCTTGGGGGGGCGCCCCCGCGCGGCTGTTTTGTAAGTGTTTGATTGCCAGGTGTTTATTAAGATGGTGTTGTTGCTGCCAATGGATGACGGAACCGCACCCCATCAGGGTACAGTCGGAGTGAAATTCATATCAATTTTGAAACCAGTGCGCATCTCCAGGACGAAATGCCGGAAGAAATTCATATCAAATTATCGGAAAAATAAATCGGGAAAAAGTATCAATTATGAAAAATTGTCGTATCTTTGTGGTGTCGATACTGCGGCCGCGGTTTCGGCGATAGTGGGGTTAACGTTTTATAACGTTAGCCCCGCTTCCTTTTCATAGAGGTGTTCCAATCCTTCAGCGGTATGGATATATATTTCGGTAATGTTTTGATGCTCGAAAAAGATACGGTTGTAAATTGTTTTTCTTGCCCATCGCCTACCAACGCCACAATCTTCGACTATTAACCTGTCGGACTGTTTTAGCCCTCGATTTATCATTTTTGAAAAGGTATCCGCTTTTTTATGGGGCTTGCTCAAATCCTTACTCACATCATACCCCTCATGTTCGTACCATACACCATTAACGCAAAAATCCGGACATTTACCCCAAAAGGGCGTATCCATTAATGAAGCGTAAATTATCTGGTAATGGGGATTGCCGATTGTATCGGAAAAGTGGGGTGTTATTAAGGTCTGTGCACCCTGACGGGCAAACCAGTCGCAACAGGCAAATACTTTGCCATAGTCGCCTGCGGTTGTATTTACCATTTGATAGGCTTCAATTTTTCCGCCATTATCGTATTGTCTGATAAGTTTTATTGATTCCATTAGGGTGCAAAGATAAAATAGAATTTTGATATATTTATATATATATATAACTTTGCCGAATCATATCAGACTCAAACAATGGCGAAACAAACAAATAAAAACGGCCTGGATGCACTTTTGAGTGATCCGGTTGGAGATACCAGCGTACTGACATCGGTTATGATACCTGTAAAGCTAAAGAAAAAAATGGCATTGTACTGTGCGCAACATGACATTAAAATGAAAGACTTGATTTTACGGGGTATCAAAAGAGAGATGAATATTGAAGTGGACGATTAAGCGAACCGCGGACTTTGTGCGTGCGCGCATTGGCTTGACTTACAGACACTTACATTACATTGATTTATTGCGTCTTACATCGCGGCAGTTCCTAATTGGGAAGTTATTCTAAATTCCAGCCCCTTGCCGCCCCCCACTAAAGGGGGCAGGAAAGAGGGCTGGAAATTTGGAAATAACTTCTCCAAAAATTGACATGAATTTGGGGTGCTGTTGCTGCCGATGGATGACAGAACCGCACCCCATCAGGGTACAATCGGAGTGAAATTCATATCAATTTTGAAGCCGCTGCACATCTCCAGGACGAAATCCCGGAAGAAATTCATATCAAATTATTTGAAAAAATAATCGGGAAAAAGTATCAATTATGCAAAATTGTAGTATCTTTGTGGTGGCGATACTACGGTTTCGTCGATAGTGGGGTTGGCGTTTTATTACGTCAACCCCGCTTCCCTTTTATAGAGAAGCTCCAAACCTTCGGCGGTTCGGATGTATACTTCGGTGATATTCTGATGCTCGAAACAGATACGGTTGTAAATTGTTTTCCTTGCCCACCGCCTACCTACACCGCAATCATCTACTATCACCCTGTCTGATTGCTTTAACCCACGATTCAACATCCAACTGAAAGTGTTCGCCCTTTTATGCGGGTCTGAAAAATCCTTTGTTTCCTCGTAGCCCTCGTGTTCGTACCAAAGACCATTTACATTAAAATCGGGGCATCTACCCCAAAAGTGAGTATTTTTCAATGATGCGTAAACTTCTGCGTATTCGACATTTACAGTTGTTGCATTAAACCGGGGCGTTATCTGCACCTGTGCTCCCCGGCGAGCAAAATAATCGCAACAGGCGAATACTTTGGGGTAATCTCCGGCGGATGTATCTACGGCCTGGTATTGCTGGATTTTACCGCCGTTTTCGTATTCCCTGATGGTTATCAATTCCAT
>JAITWJ010000075.1 GCA_031285325.1 Bacteroidales bacterium | reverse complement strand
TTTCTCAGCGGACTTTACACCCCCTTTCAAAACATGCCCCAGTGGGCGCAAATGATTGGCAACGCCAGTCCGCTCCGGTACTTTATTCAGGCGCTTCGGATGGTTTACCTCAAAGGCGCAACGTTCGCGGACATGCAGCACCTTTTTTATCCACTCTGCGGGTTGGCAGTGTTTTTCAACGGCTGGGCGGTGATTAGTTACCGGAAGAAAAGTGCATAACGCAGGTTCGAACTAAATATAAACAGATAATTGCGCAGGGAAGAGCAATATATGTAATTCAGGAATAAAATTGATGGTACATAAGTATATGCTGGAAAATGCGATTTTAAAAATCTCTGCCGGTGTGGTTTAAAAATTCCCTGTCAATATAAATAAAAAACAATCGAATAATTAACGGGGCGACTTCCCGATTAATTATTTTGTTCCCCAATTAAATGTATTCTTCCCCAAACAAATATTTGTCAGATAAATTTATTATTCGGCATATAATTAAAATATTTCGTAAATAATTCAATTTTCTGTCAAAAAAAAATAATCATAATGTATATAATTCAATTATTCGCTTAAATAATAAATTATTTGGCTTTTAAATGATTTTTTAGCCATGAAAATAATTTTATTTGAAAATATTCAACAAATCAATAACGAAGATTTGTACGGCGCCTCGGAAGAGTTGTTTGCTCACGAAGAAATACTATTCGGCGGTAAGGAAATACCATCCGGCGATGAATAAATACCATCCGGCCGCGAATGAATGTCATGCGTCTATGAAAAAGTGTAGTACGGCGGCGAAGAAATGCCATTCGTTCTCGAAAAAATACCGTTTGGCGATAGGGTAATACTTTACGGCCACGAATAAATGCCGGACGGCTAACTATATGAGTTATTTTTTTGTCCGGCATAAAACGCCGGTATGCCCATATTGCTATTTTGCAGAAGAGCAGAAGTATTATAAGTGTCATATCTCTATTCCAAGCCGGTTTTTCCATACTTCGTAAGCGTCGCGGTACTGTGTAATTTTGGCTGTTTCGGGTTCAACAACCTCTAATTTTCTCAGATTGGTGAACGCTTCGGCAAACGATTTGTAATATCCTGCGCCTACACCCGCGCCTCTGGCCGCGCCTACCGAACCGTCGGTATTATACAGTTCGATTGTTGCTCCCGATATTCCCGCAAGGGTTTCTCTGAACACAGGGCTTAAAAACATGTTTGCGTTTCCGGCTCTTATAACCGAGGCATTAATTCCTATGTTCTGCATTATGTCCATCCCGTACTTGAATGAGAACACAATTCCTTCTTGTGCGGCTCTCAGTAAATGGCTTTTGTTATGAATGTTGAAATTTATGCCGCTAAATATCGAACCTATGTTTTTATTGTTTAAAACTCTTTCTGCGCCGTTCCCGAAAGGAAGTATTGAAACGCCGCCCGAGCCTATCGGAATTTCGTATGCCATACGGTTTAGCTCTTCATACGTTACGTTTTCGCCAACCATGCGTTTTAACCATGCATTTAAAATTCCTGTTCCGTTTATACAAAGCAAAATACCCAGGCGTGTATTGTTTGTTGAATGATTTACGTGTGCAAATGTATTAACGCGAGAAAGAGGATCGTATTTTACTTCGTCGCTCACGCCGTAAACAACTCCCGAAGTTCCGGCTGTGGTGGCAATTTCGCCTGGGTTCAAAACATTTAACGACAGTGCATTGTTTGGTTGGTCGCCTGCCCTGTAGCTCACGGTTGTTTCGGGCGAAAGCCCCAACTCGGCGGCAATATGTTTCGAAAGCTGCCCCTGTACTGCGAACGTAGGAACAATTTCGGGAATAATTTCAGAAGAAAAGCCGTATTTTTCAAGTAACATGTAGGCAAGTGTATTTTTTTTGAAATTCCACATAATTCCTTCCGACAGTCCGCTAACGGTTGTTTGTGGAACCCCGGTCAGTTTCATGGCAATATAATCGCCGGGCAGCATAATTTTATAAACCCTTGAGAAATTTTCGGGTTCGTTTTCCATTACCCATCTTAATTTTGAAGCGGTGAAATTACCTGGCGAATTTAACAGGTTTGTAAGGCAGTGTTGTTTACCTATTTCATCAAAAGCCCTGTCGCCAATTGAAGCAGCTCGACTGTCGCACCAAATTATCGACGGCCTTATTACATTCAGGTTCTTGTCAACCATTACAAGCCCGTGCATCTGGTACGATATTCCTATCGACAGAATATCGTCAGTATTTACCTTCGACTCGCTGAGTACATCTCTTAATGCCAGCTTAAGGTTATTCCACCACAGTTCAGGGTCTTGTTCTGCCCAACCAACTTCGTGCGTTGTAATTTTCATTTCCTGTTTCGGGTAAAACGATGATGCTGTACATTTGCCGCTATCTCCTTCCAACAGTGAAACTTTCACTGAAGAACTCCCAATATCAAATCCAAGTAAAAACATGCTTCCCAATATTTATATATTTTATTATTCTTGTTTGAAATGTTTTATTAACGTTTTAATTTTGCTTTTTACCCGAAAATAAATAAAATTTTTAAAGGTTTCCTTTATGTTGATAATTATGTTAGAAGTGCCACAGAAAGTTAGAAATCTTTTAACTTAAGAAATATAAGCGCAGGATTATCATTTTCGCTAATAGCAGCTATTTCCGGATGCAGC
>JAITWJ010000057.1 GCA_031285325.1 Bacteroidales bacterium | reverse complement strand
CGGGCAGCCTACAGCAGCGAACAGCTCGACGCCTACTACCAGTGGAAGATTGACATCATGACCGTCCGCAGCATTTATACAGACGCCAGCCATGCCCGAAAAGAAGGACTTGCCGAAGGGCGAAAAGAAGGGCTGGCTGAAGGCGAATCTAAAAAAGGAATGGAAATCGCCCTGAACATGTTAAAAAAAGGAATGTTCGTTGAAGACATAAGCGATGTAACCGGCTTATCCAAACACCAAATCGAAGAATTAAAAGAACATATAAAATGAGTAGCCTCTTCTTTTCAGTTGTTATGACAGCATAACCAAACCGGAATATTAAAATGAAACTATCCATCATCACCATTAACCTCAATAACGTTGCCGGTTTGCAAAAAACCATTGAAAGTGTTGTTAAGCAAACATTCACCGATTACGAATACATAGTTATTGATGGCGGCTCAACCGATGGCAGCGCAGATATTATTAAACAGCACGCCAATAAAATCACTTACTGGGTAAGTGAACCCGATAAAGGCATTTACAATGCAATGAATAAGGGAATAAGAGTTGCAAAAGGCGAATACTGCCTGTTTTTAAACAGCGGTGACTGGCTTATTAACAGCAATGGGAATAAATTATCACCCTGAAAAAATGAGTTTTTTTATATTTTTTTTTGGAGGAGCGTTTTGTCATCAGGCAACTTTTGTAAAAACAGTACTGTTTTCAACTGCTGGTTATTACAATGAAAATAATAAAATAGTGTCCGACTGGGAGTTTTTTGCAACAGCCATCATTAAATATCAATGCAGTTATCGGCATATAGCGTGTTTACTCACACATTTTGCTTTGGGTGGAATAAGTTCAAATCCTGTTAGTCGGGAGCTATGGAAAAGTGAAAAGAAAAAAGTATTAACCGAACATTTCTCGCTGATGATGTACGATGAATTACATTCTATTTTCGGAGAAATTACACACTACCGAAACTCAAGACTGATACAGACTATCAAAAAAATACAGCAGTCTTTTCTTTACAGAAAAATAAAGAGAATGGACAGATAAAGAGAAAACAATGTTTTTAAAAAGAGAACACAGTGGTCTAATAATTTTATCAATATGAAAATATGACGTTTAAATTCTTTCTCATCCCGTTTTATGTTCCGGATAATTATTCTCCCGAAGCAATTGCATTGGGCGAAGGTCTTGCAGAGTTGGGACACAAAGTAATTTCAAATATTAACTACTGGTATATTCCTGAAGAAAACAGATACCTGTTTAATGAAGACAGTGAATCTGATTATGATGTTGGAATTTACGATTACAAGTATCTGTATCACTCAAAAAAATGGACATTAAACAGAGTTAATACTCAAAAATTGAATGTATTGCTCGACAGAAATGACTGGCTTATACCCGAATGGAACAATAAGCAGGTTATTGACAAGTTTAATGTAATTCTTGCCGATCATTTGCTGGCACATGTTCAATACCCTTCAAATATACATCCGTGGGCTATTGGCTATACAAATCGCATTAAAAAATACATTGACGAAAGCAGAAATAATTTTCAGTCCGAAAACAAAGAAATAGTTTACAACTTCAGGGTTGGACATAATTTAAGAGGATTCTTGCTGGATAAAATAAAAAAAATAAAATCGCAGTATTCACTGGAGCTAAGAATTACCGACAACCTGTTTCAAACGAGTATCGAAAGCAACAGTATTGACAGTATATACTGGAAGCAAACAGCAAAAAGGCACAATCCGGATTATTACAAACTGTTAAACAGAAGTCTTATGACTTTGGCTTTTGGAGGATATTTTGAGTATAAACCGTTTTTTTATCAGCCATATACCCTTTTTGAAAGAGTAGTGCGCAAACCATTTGCGGTTGCGTATCGGCTGCTGACAAAATTTAATGCAGACGCTTCTTCCCTCATTTTTGTTTTTCAGTACGACAGTTTCCGAATGTGGGAAGCATTTTATTCCAACACATGCCCCATTTTGCTGGACATGAAATACTGGAATTTTAAATTGCCCGTTATGCCTGTTGAAGGAGAGCATTATATAGGTATTCGGAAAATGGATTGCAAAACACTGGATGAAAAACTGAACACACTGACACCTGAAACGATTATGAAGATAGGCAGCAACGGTTCCAAATGGGTGCAGGAATATTATTCTCCTGTTGCAGTTGCCCAACGGCTGGAAAAAAAATTAGCTCACTTATGAATATTTTACATATAGCTACAAAAGATACGGGAGGGGCTGGAATTGCCTCTTTGCGGATTCATTCAGCCGTAAAAGATTTTGGAACATTCGGAGTACAGTCCCGGCTGCTGCTGCTGTGGGATAACAGTGGAATCTCCAAAACGGACGGAAGCATTTTTTTATACAAAAACAGCAACCATGCCGGAAAAAAGATTGGAGATTATCTAACCCTGTTAAATCGTAGTTGTAAAACAAAAAATATATTCAGCAAAAAATATATTCAGGCAATGTACTACGATTCGTATTATTTTCCTGAAACCCATTATCTGATTAAATGGGCTGACATTATTCATCTGCACTGGGTTAATGGATTCGTTAATCCTGTAAGATTTTTCAAAAAAGTTGCCAAACCGGTTGTCTGGACTTTTCACGACATGACTCCATTCAGTGGCGGAAATCCTTATGAGAGCGGTATCTTTGAAAATAACCTGCCTAAATTCGACAGGCATCTGATAAAAAAGAGAGAATGTATTGCAAGGCACGGTAAAATATTCGGGCATGCAACATCATTTGCCTTTAAAGACAAGGCAAATGAGTATCAAACCATCAGGGAAGAAAATATTTTTGTGATCCCCTATCCGTTAAATCCGCATTTGTATTCTTATAAAAACAGGGACGAGGCAGCTGAAAAACTGAACATTCCCAAGGATAAGCCTGTCATTCTGTTTGTAGCAGCCGATGTGGGTAACTACCGTAAAGGTGTACGTTTTTTACTTAACGAAAACATACGGAACAGTTACAGACTGATAATGGCTGGCGCCAAGTCTCCTGAACTGGAAAAATATTGCGATATCATTCAGTTAGGTTCACTCAATAAAGAACAGTTGTGTCTGGCGTATTCTTTAGCAGATTTGTTTGTTACCCCATCTATTGAAGAGGCATTTGGACAGACCTCGATTGAGGCTCTGTATTGCGGAACTCCGGTAGTAGCTTTTCCAACCAGTGGCGCCAAACAGATTATTAGGGATGGAGAAAATGGCTTTATTGCAGAAAAAATTTCGGAAGATGCACTGTGCGATGCAATAAAAAAAGCACAGCAGCATGTTTTCGACAGGGAACAGATTGCCAGTAATGCAAAAGCAACATATAATCCTGAAAAAATTACAGCGCTTTTAGTTGATATGTATAAAAAGGTACAGAATTATGCCAAATAAGTATCTCATATTGAAAGGCTGCGCCGGCTTGGGAAATCGTTTATCTACCTTAGCCTCTGCCATTGAATATGCTCGAAAAAATAAACGTATTCTTTATGTTGACTGGAGCGACGGGCAATTTGGTTGCAAAAAACAAAACATATTCTATAAATATTTTGAACTCAAAAATGTTGATTATATACGGTCGATTAACGAAATAGCAGATTATAATAAATGCAGCTGTTACCCTCCTTTTTGGGGCGAAAATCCATCCGCTTCGCTTTACGATATTTATATTCATGATTATGGAAATACTGTGAGAAAGTTTATTCCGCTTTCTTTTTGCGGAAATTTAAGTAAACCCCATAGTTATTGGAGAAGAAAAAGACATGAAGAAGATGATAAGACAGGAAGCGACATTCGAGCTCTAAAGTCTTTATTCAATAAAAACGACATTCCTTTTGGCGGGCGATATAAAAATAACAGGAAAGAAGACATACTCTTTTTTGCCGATCACATCCCTGAATTTTTATCAAATATTATCAGGGAAAATATTTTTCTTACAAATGAAATAAATACCGAAATTAATAATATCGCCAATAATCTTGGGTTAAGCAAAAACTGCATAGGCGTCCATGTAAGAATGACAGACAAGCAGCCTGTTGCATCACTGAACAAACTCGCTGATAAACTTGTGGGAATAACTTTGGAAGCAAAACTGCATTCTCCAAAATTATTTATCGCAACCGACAGCGAAGCGGTAGAAAATTATTTTAAAGAACACTTCAATAATGTTTTTTTTACCGAAAAATGGCGACCCGATAAATCAGGTAAAGAAATGGGAATCCATCAATATGCAATTCGTTCAGAAGATTATACAATGGCAGAGCGTATGTTAAAAGAAAGCATCATAGATATGTGGCTGTTATCGAAATGTGAATATCTCGTGTGGCAATCCAACTCCACTTTTTCAAAAATAGCTTCAATTTTAAAATACGAACCCGAAAAAACTTTATCATGGTAGCAGCTTATACCCTTTGCCTTCACACAGCCGATTTTCCGTACGGCTGCGGAGAACAGTTTATTGAAACGGAAATTAAATATTTGGCGCAGGCATTTCAAAGAGTTGTTGTTATTCCTGCATCAGCACGTGGAACACAGCGCCCTGTACCGGAAAACGTTGAAATACTTCAACCTTCGTATGACGGGTACTCTACTTTTCGGGGAATGAAAAAATCGGGCAAATGGCTGCTAAATTTCCTGCCGGACATATTTAAACATCCCGACAGGAAATTCATGCTGAGTTTGGTTTTAAGAGCAGGTTTCCAAGCCTGCAGGCTGTTACTCTTTTTACAGCAAAACGGACTTATTGACAATACACTGCATTATACCTACTGGTTCGATTCGCAAAGTACGCTTCTTTCTATTCTAAAGGCAAAAGGCATCATCAAAGGGTATATATCCAGAGCGCATGGATTCGATTTATATGCCGAAAGGCGCAAAGATGGCTTTATACCATTCAGACTATTCCAGCTTAAACATGTAACTCGCCTGTATATTATCTCTCAAAACGGACTGAATTATATGAAATCTCATTATCCCGAATATTCTGGCAAGTACAGGCTCTCGTATCTGGGTATTGATAATAACAGACCGCTTCAATATATTCCGCTCCAGAAAACCGCCCGCCTAATCGTTAGCTGTTCAAGAATGGTTGATATTAAAAGGATTGATAAAATAATTGAAACACTTGCACTGATAAAAGATATTCCCATAAAATGGGTGCATTTTGGCGACGGACCTCTTTTTTCGGAATTAACCGAATTATTAAAAATATTACCTGTAAATATTGAGGTGAAATTCAAAGGACATGTTGATAATATGGCAATTTATGATTTCTATAAAGATAATCATGTCGATTGTTTCGTTAACCTGTCGTCGTCCGAAGGGTTGCCGGTAACAGTAATGGAGGCCATCAGTTTTGGAATACCTGCTGTTGCCACAAATGTTGGTGGAACATCCGAAATTGTTACAGATTCCACTGGAATTTTATTAAAAAATGAATTTGAAACAGAAGACGTAAAAAATGCTGTGATGGATATTTTACTTAATAAATCCAGTAATATTGAATTTCGGAAAGGAGTGTATGAATTTTGGAAACAATATTTTAATGCTGAAAAAAATTATTCTGAATTTACTGCTGAAATCAATGAAATCATTAATTAGTTTTTTTTTAATCCTGTTGCGTAATTTGCATAAACATTGGATTCTGGAAATAAAGTACCCTAAATTATACCCTCACGGGCTAATCAAATCGTTAGTGCCTGAAACAATCCTGCGTAATTCTTGCGGACTTTTTATAGAAAAAGATGTAAGCATTAAAAACAGCAATATCCACATAGGTAAACACACTTATATAGGTAATCACACACTAATTGATTCGTGCAACTACATTGGCGCCTTCTGTTCCATATCATCGGATGTAAAAATTGGAATGCGGAATCATCCTTTGAATTTTATCAGCACTTCCCCCGTTTTTTACAGCAGATACAGACGATGGTGTAAAAAGAGCCAATATGACGAAAGCGACATCAAAACGGTTCGTATTGATGACGATGTCTTGATTTCGGCAAATGTCATTATCATAAATGGTGTTAAAATAGGCAGAGGAGCGGTTATTGGAGCAGGCGCCGTAGTTACCGGCGATATTCCACCTTATGCAATTGCAGTTGGAGTTCCGGCAAAAATTATCCGCTACAGGTTTTCCGACGAGCAAATTCACAGAATTGAAAAATCGAAATGGTGGGAGAAAGACGATAAATTACTTAAAGAAAACAGAGAATATGCACTTCATCCCGATTTATTTATAGAAAAAATAAGCAGCTAAAACTGTGCTTGTCTTCATCATTATTTTTTCTTAAAAAAAACACTACATTTGCAGTTCATTTTAAGTTGCAGAATGAGCAGGAAAGAAAAACTTTTGAAACGGTTATTGGCGCTGCCGAAAGACTTTACGTACGACGAACTTGTTTCATTATTAACCATGTTTAATTTTTACGAAGCAAAAACCGGAAAAACATCCGGCTCTGCAGTCAGGTTTAAGAACGACGGTTTGCCGTACGAACCTATTATTTTTCATAAGCCGCACCCGCAAAACATCATAAAACCGTATGTTTTGAAATCGGTAATAGCATGTTTAACACGTTGTAATTTAATAGAAAGTGAAAGTGAAAATGGAAACAAGACAGAAGAAACAGATGAGTAACATATTAACATACAGGGGTTATTACGGTTCGGTTGAGTTCAGTTCAGGCAACAACTGTTTGTACGGTACATTAATCGGTCTGGAAAGTGGGGCAATGACCTACGAGGGAGCCACTCTGGAAGAGTTAAAGGCTGGATTTGAGGAAACGGTTGATATGTATCTGGAGCATTGCAGCGAATGTAATATCCAGCCTCAAAAACCGTTTTCGGGGTTATTCAGTATTCGCCTGAACCCTCATTTACATCAATTGGTTGCATTTAAAGCTAAAGAAAAAGGCGTTACCGTAAACCGGTTTATCAGCAGTGTTTTAGAGCGTGAATTACATTTGAATACAAAACATTAAATTCAGAACAAGCAAGGGGATTAATCCCCTTGTCGGTACGAATGAATGCATCTGAACGCATAAAAGAGGGCTTTTTGTAACAACATGTAAAATTTAATTGTAAAACAGATGAGTAACAGATTAACATACAGGGGGAATATTGTATGAATCCCAAAGTATCCATCATTATCCCCTGCTACAATGTAGAAAACTACGTGGAAGAATGTGTTGAGTCGGCATTTAACCAGAGCTATACTGCTATTGAAGTTATTTGCATTGATAACAATTCGATCGACTCTACCCTGCAGAAACTTGAAAAATTAAAAAGCGAATATCCTCAGCTGATTATCGACAGGGAAACGAAACCGGGCGCCCCTGCTGCACGGAACAGAGGCTTGCTGCTAAGCAGGGGCGAATGGTTACAGTTTCTGGATGCCGACGATTTGCTGATGCCCACAAAAATAGAACACCAGATTGAACTGCTAAAAAACACTGCGGATGTATCGTTTGTTGCGGGCGCATGTTTCAGAAGAGATTTGGCAGGAAACAGCACGCTCGACATCCCCGACAGCGGCAATCCCTTTAAAAGCCTTTTTGTTACCCGTCTTGGAAATACATGTTCCAATTTGTGGAACCGAAAAGAAATGAAGAAAATAAAGGGGTGGGACGAATCATTAAAAAGCAGTCAGGAAGCCGATTTAATGTTTCGTTTGCTGCAACAGAACCCCAATGCTGTTATTGATAACACCCCTTTAACCGTTATAAGAACAAGACCGTCGGGACAGATTTCGCAGGGAAACCATGCTGAAAATTGGCGCCGCTACTTCGAAAAAAGAGTTGAAATGGCAGAGTGGCATAAAAAAAACAATCCCGATTTTTACAGCTGCGAAAAACAATTTTTTAATGATGCTCTTTTCGGGATTCTAAAAATTATTGCCAGTGAAGATTTAGAAACAGCCTGTTATTTGTATAAAAAACAGATGAACGGTGTTTATAAAGCATCGCAAACACAGGCACACTCCACCAAAATCTATCTTATTTTAGTCCGTTTGTTTGGATTCAGAGGCGCTGAAATGGTGAAGAGAATTATCGGGAAAACAGTGTTGCGCAACATGGGGTGAAGGCGTTGAAAGAATTGTACAGGGCTTTCGGATGGCTGCACCCGATACACATTAATGGATGAAAATCGGCACAGGTTTCACTTTTTTACATGTAAAAAATTTGTCGAAAAACAGAATTGTCAAATCATTAGCTCTGTCTGTTTTGAAACGGGTGATCAAGTAAAGGGAACCTCTAAAAACTCAAAGTTCGAGGCTTGCGAGGCGATAAAAGCGCAGTTTACATGAACGTAAATGAGCATTTTATCGTCCGAAGCATAACGAAGGAATTGGAGTTTTTAGAGGTTCCCTACACTGTTTTTAAGAATAATATTACTTACTCATGTTACGCAGTATTACTTTTCAAGGCTATCAAAAGTAATACTGCGTAACATGAATGATTAATTTATAGTAACTGCGGAGCCAGAAGTAAAGATTTTTCCTCTGCAAACTGGCTAACGATTTTTTCATTGCGCATAAAAAAAAGAATTAACCGCAAAGTTTTGAAAACTGCTTTAGCAACTTGTGGAATGAGGCGAAAAAACAGTTTCTCATATCAAGTGTAAAGAGATTGTATAGTAAGTAATAATAATCTGAATTATTATTACTTACTTTGCAACAAAAATTTAAAATAAAAAAATGGATAGTATGACAACCAAAAAAAAACCGAGTTACAGCGAAGCTATTGCTGAAATAGAAGAGTTTTTAGGATATATGGAAAGCGATAATATGGATATTGACGAAGTTTCGGAGAAACTCAAGAAGGTATCATTTCTTATTGATGTTTGCTACGATAAACTGCTTAAAATGGAAGAAGAGATTGTGAAATTAAAGAAGAAAATATAAGGACGATATATCGCGTTAACACTAATGTATATGATAGTTTATTCCCGAAAGTCAGCCAGTTATTATTCCTGATAAAAAAATAACTGCAATCGTTGTGTTTTCTGTTACCATTTTATACCCAACCGCTATCAAATAATTTCAAATATTTAATAGCGATTGGGTATAAGTAAAACGTGTTTCTGACGATTCATACTGCAAATTTCGGAAAAAACAAAAAGATAATTATCTTTGACGCCAAAGTTACCGGACAACGGTACGCGGTTTTATCAAAATAACAATATGCTTTTCAAAGATGTAATCGGACAACAGGCGATAAAAGACCATCTTATCAGGACTGTAAAGGAGAACAAGGTAAGCCATGCTTATCTGCTAACGGGAAACGAAGGCGCCGGCGGTTTGGCAATTGCTATGGCTTTTGCAAGATATTTGAACTGCCTCAACCCGGGCGAGCACGACTCGTGCTGTACATGCAATTCGTGCAACAAAGCGGCAAAAATGATTCACCCCGACATTCATTTTGTTTATCCTGTCGTAAAAAAAGGCAGTTCTACGCCTGTCAGCGATGATTTTTTGTCCGATTATCGCAAATTTACACTGACAAACCCCTATTTCAGCGCACTGCAATGGTTTTCACAAATTGGCGACGACAAAAAATCGGGCGCTATTTATTCCGAAGAAAGCCAGTCGATTATCCGAAAGCTAAGTTTGAAGAATTTTGAAGGCAAATACAAGGTAATGATTATATGGCTTCCCGAAAAAATGAACGATGCGGGCGCCAACAAGCTGCTGAAAATACTGGAAGAACCGCCATTGAACACCGTATTTATGCTGGTATCCGAAAATCCGGGTGCACTGCTTGGCACTATTGTATCGCGAACGCAGCAAATAGCGATTCCGCCCATTGAAACCGCCATTATTACCGAAGAACTTGTAAGGCGGTTTTCAATCACCACTGACAATGCCAATGCGCTGGCGCGATTATCGCTCGGAAACTACGTTAAAGCGCTGGAAAATTTTGATACAAGCGGCGACAAATCGGGCTTTATGGATATGTTTATGCAACTGATGCGTGCAACTTACAGCCGCAAGATATTCGATATATTTGCATGGGCAGAAGCCGTTGCACCCCTGTCGCGCGACAGGCTGAAAAACTTTCTGGTTTATTCCATCGGTATGCTTCGCGACAGTTTTCTGTACAATTATCACCAGCAGGAGCTTGTGTTTCTTAACGAAAAGGAAGACGCTTTTGTAAGCAAGTTTTCGCCTTTCATTACTTACGATAACATTATGAAAATGGTTGAAGAACTCGAACTTGCCTACGCGCATATCGACCAAAACGGAAACGCAAAGATTGTTATGTTCGATATGGCTGTAAAAATGGTGGGCTTTTTTAAGAAGTAGGTGCGATACGTTATGAACGTACGCCATTTGCCATTATAAAAACAGACATCAAACACTTCTCTATTGACAGTTATTTCAGTACTCTGTTTTCAGGATTCTATTCATAAAGGGAATCTCTAAAAACTCCAATTTCTTCGTTATGCTTCGGACGATAAAATGCTCATTTACGTTCATGTAAACTGCGCTTTTATCGCCTCGCAAGCCTCGAACTTTGAGTTTTTAGAGGTTCCCTACATTTAATTTACAGATAACTTAAAAGGAACTCAAATGTCATCAAAATTAAAAATAATAGTTAGCGGCGGCGGAACAGGAGGGCATATATTTCCAGCCATATCTATTGCCGACGCAATAAAGAGCCTGAATCCAAACGTCAAAATCCTGTTTGTGGGCGCAACGGGGCGCATGGAAATGGAGCGCGTGCCTGCCGCCGGTTACCAAATAGTGGGATTGCCCGTTGCAGGCTTTCAGCGGCGACTTACTTTTAAGAATATAACATTTTTCTTTAAACTTGCAGCAAGCATCCTGAAGGCGCGAAAAATTATCCGCTCGTTTAAGCCCGACGCAGTGGCAGGAGTAGGCGGATATGCCAGCGGTCCCGTTATGCGGGCGGCTGCTGCAAAGCAAATCCCAACACTGATTCAGGAACAGAACAGCTATCCGGGCGTAACCAACCGCCTGCTGGCAAAAAAAGCAGTAAAGATTTGTACGGCTTACCCCGATATGGAACGATTTTTTCCGCCCGAAAAAATTATCCTTACGGGAAATCCTGTCCGCCGCGCCATTCTCAACAAAGCCGACCGCAACGAAGCCTGCCGGGAGTTCGGGTTACAACCCGACCGTCAAACTATTCTCATCATCGGAGGCAGTCTTGGCGCAGGTAGTATTAATAAAGCCGTGCAGTCGAAGCTCAACATGCTGAAAGATGGTAACGTGCAGGTAATATGGCAAACAGGCAAACATTATTACCCCGAAATGAGCGCATCGGCAGCCCGTTACAACCTTGCCAACCTTAAAGTGATGCCATTTATACAGCGAATGGATTTGGCTTACGCTGTTGCGGACGTAGTAATATCGCGGGCGGGAGCCGGAACCATCAGCGAACTTGCGCTGCTGGGCAAAGCAGCTGTACTTGTGCCATCGCCAAACGTATCCGAAGACCATCAGACCAAAAATGCAATGGCGCTTGTAAACAAAAAAGCCGCCGTACTTGTTCGCGACGCCGACGCGCACGAACACCTCCTTGCCGAAGTTGAAAAACTCGTTTGTAACACATCTCTGATAGCCGAATTGCAAACCAACATACACGAATTTGCCAAACCCGATGCCGACACACTAATTGCACATCATGTACTTGAACTGGCTGAAAAACACTCGTTGATAAAAAACAGCAAGTAGATATTTGCATATAATCGATAATAAACTCATACGTCCTTTGGTTTAATGTACCAAAGGACGTTTTTTTATCAATATAGCCATGCTGTATATTGTGCATACAGGCAAAAAAGTTCTACAAGCCCTGCTGTACATTGCGCATGCAGACAAAAAAGTTCTACAAACACTATTGCGAGTTGCGCAGATTGTATTGTAAGTTTGTTATTCCCTGTTGCGAATTTAGAAGATATGTATGTAAATTTATCGCGCTATACTTTTTTAGAGTTATATAATGTTTTGTGTGTGTAAATATTTTTCTGTATATTATCCCGTTAGGGAGATAATATGTTGGTAGAAAATAATAATCAAACACTTCCTGTGTGCCGTTAGGTATGCAATGTTGCATAAACAAGCCACTCCTCCGTCGCAGCGGGACGGAGGAGTGGGAGCGCTCTGATTTTTACCAGCATTTTGTTCTTAACGGGACAGCTATAAATGAATTTGCCCATATCAAACGATATAGACCTTTTTAAGGAAATCTCTAAAAACTCCAATTTCTTCGTTATGCTTCGGACGATAAAATGCTCATTTACGTTCATGTAAACTGCGCTTTTATCGCCTCGCAAGCCTCGAACTTTGAGCTTTTAGAGGTTCCCTT
>JAITWJ010000049.1 GCA_031285325.1 Bacteroidales bacterium | reverse complement strand
CAGCAACACTCCGGATTGCTTTCCGCTTCGCAAGCTCGCGGTTCGATGACGAAGCAACCCGTTGTCAATTATCAATTTTTTATGTTTCACTTGGACTTGGTATTGACCGGGTATTGACCTGGTATGGCCTTGGCCTTATCCGTGGGCAAAGATATGGGGGGGCGAGTGGTGTGCAATTTTGGCGCAGGTTGCGCCATGTTGCTGTGTTTTGCGTTGTGTTAGGATAATTTGTATTATATTTGCAGGGTAATTTAAACAGGTAACCCGATGAGGTATAGTATTTTCGTAATTGCGACAGTATTGCTCTCTATGTTTTCGGGGGATGCAGGAGAGATGAGCTGCCTGTACGACTGGTCGAGTATGAGGTGGAGGTAACAGGTTATGAGGCTTACAGTCCTGAGCCCGGTTATCGTAAAATGAGCAGTTCTGTGGAGTTTAAGTTTTTCAGGTTGGGTAAAGGCACCAGAATAGCAGCCGAGAAAAAGACTTTTGAGGGAACAGGATTCGAATACTTGAGATTGGAAGATGAAAATTACGGGTTATTGCTGGAGAATAAAATAAAAACCGAATCGGGTTCTGTTATATCTACCCGTTATTATACGGGAAACCCCAAAATAACCAATCTATACCGCCATTTGTTACTGCCGGCAGGCAGATATTATGTTGTGGCAATTTATAAAGACGTACGCGATTTAGGTGTATATTATCACTCGCCGTATGCGTTGAAGTATGCCGGTAAGTATATCAATATTGGCGAAGACAGCAGAAGACGCTCTGTTAATCAAAATAAACTGTTGAGAATAAGCGCTGTTATCCCTGCTGACCAGACAAGGTATGGACATATTGACTGGGTAGAATCGGACGAAGAATTTCCTTATGAATTTTAATTCAAGAACCTATGAAGAAGATGATTTTATTTATTTTATTGCTGAATAGCGTATGCGCTTTTTCTCAAAAGATTTATGTTTGGTGTATCGAGGAACAAAATGTTAAGCCAAGAGCGGGGTTCTTGTAATCGGTAGAGATATAGATGTTGCAATAGGCAATGTCGGCTGTGGATTTTCCTATGGAGTTATTCCAAGAGGCAAATGGAATGGGATAACAAGGCTTAATATTTCTGTTTTTGATAATCGGAATGAATCAAAACTGAAGTACGATGAGGAAATTGTTGAAGTAGAATCGAAATCTAATTTAGGCGGATATAAAACAGCTAAAAATTGTTTGGCAACAACATATTCAACGGTGATTCAAAGGACATTATCATTTGTAGAAAACAGTTTAATGAATTGACAGTTGTTAATTGTCCTTCTCGATTGTTTTGGACTGCTTCGCAAGCTCGCAGTGACGAATCGCTATTTAATTGTTCATTGTCAACTGTTAATTGTTTTTCCATGTTTCCCCGAAATTCAAAACAGTTTCTTACAATTTATTTCATTTTCTTAAAATAAACCGTGATTTTTTACTTTTTTTAGTCTATTGTTAGACAGTAATAAATTGAAATAATATAAGTAAGGTGTTCTTCTTATATGGTAATTCTGACAGGGAATTAAAGTGAAATGAGTAAACTTTAATTCGGCATGTAAATTGCCGACTTTAATATAACGATTACCAATAGATACAAGTGAAAACATTTTATTTATTTTTGAACTGTAAACTTTAAACTATGTGCAATTTTTTCTGGGGGCATAAAAATAGATACAACGATTTTCCGGCGTTTTTCAGAAAAAAATTTTCGAAACGTGTGCAAAAAGTTTCTATCGATGCCGGTTTTACCTGTCCCAACCGCGACGGGACAAAAGGGGAAGGCGGTTGTACATACTGCAACAACAAAACGTTTAACCCTTCGTACTGCAACCTCGAAACCAGCATTACAGGCCAGATTGAAAAAGGGATTGGTTTTTTTTCAAAAAAATACAGTACCATGAAATTTTTGGCGTATTTTCAAGCATATACCAACACGTATGCTCCACTTGATAATCTGAAATGCCTATACGAAGAAGCGCTGCAACATCCGAAAATTATAGGACTGGTTATTTCAACCCGTCCTGATGTTATTAACGAAGAATTACTTGAATATTTGACTGAACTGAGCAAAAAAAGCTACATAATGGTAGAATTAGGGCTTGAATCGCATCTCGACAGGTCACTTAAATATATTAACCGTGGCCATACATTTGCTGAATCGGTGTTGGCGCTTCAGCAAATTTCGGCACATGGTATAAACAACTGCGCCCATCTGATTTTGGGGCTTCCTAACGAAACCCGTACAGACTGGCTTGAACAGGCTAAAATAATTTCAAATCTTCCTGTGAACAACTTAAAGCTTCATCAATTGCAAATTCACAAAGGAACAGCTATGGAAATGCAGTTAAAAAAAAATCCTGAACAGTTTCATTTTTTTTCGGTAGAAGAATACGTTGAACTTGTAGTTGATTATTTAGAACTACTTAACCCCAGAATAGTTGTTGAACGATTTGTTAGCCAATCGCCACCCGAAATGTTATTAGCGCCTAAATGGGGAATAAAAAATTTTGAATTTGCGGCAAAAGTTGAAAAACGGCTAAACGAAAGGGATACATGGCAGGGAAGATTGCTCTAACTAAATTATAACGTGAATTTAATTCTGTATTATATACTAACTACAGTCCCAACTCTTTCATTATTGCTTCTATTTTCATATCGGCTTGTTTTTCAATTTTGTCATAGTTTTCGCGTGAATCTAATCTCTCTTTCACCTCAAAATAAAATTTTATTTTGGGTTCTGTACCAGAAGGGCGTATCGAAATTTTTGTTCCATCTTGAGTGAAAAATTGAATTACGTTCGATGTAATTTTCTGATTTATTTTTTCATGCCTGCCAATTAACATATTTTTAGCCACCAATGTTTCATAATCTTTTATCAATTCCAAAGGTGAACCGCAAAGTGTTTTTGGTGGATTTGACCTGAGATTTTCCATTATTTTTTGAATTTCCTCTGCACCGGCAATACCTTTACGAACCACGTATTTCATTTTCTCTTTTGAAAAACCGTATTCGAGATAAATATTTTGCAGTAATTCATACAATGTTTGACCCTTATCTATAGCCCAGGCAGTAATTTCGCCAATAAGGGCACATGACGACACTGCGTCTTTATCGCGTACAAAATCGGCAGGCATAAAACCAAAACTTTCTTCTCCCCCACCAATATATTTTTTCTTTCCTTCCAATTCGCGTACAATTTCAGCAATAAATTTAAATCCTGTGTAAACATCGAAACATTCAATATTGTTTTTATTTGCTATTTCAGCAATCAATTCGGTAGTAACGATGGTTTTAACTACATATTCATTTCCTTTAATTGCATCGGCTTCCTTCATTTTTGTAATTATGTAATAAATGAAAAGCAACGCGGTTTGGTTCCCGTTCAAGATTATATACTTTCCTTTGTCGTTTTTCACTACTACACCAATTCTGTCAGAGTCAGGGTCGGAAGCCATTACCACATCGGCATCTACTTCGTAGGCTCTTTTAATGGCCATGTCCATTGCAGCTTCTTCTTCAGGGTTAGGCGAAATAACCGTTGGGAAATCGCCACTTACCACATCCTGTTCAGGAACATTAATAATGTTGGCAAATCCAAATTCACGTAAAGCTGCAGGAATTAATTTGACACCTGTGCCGTGGATAGGAGTATAAATAATTTTTATGTTTTTATGTTTCTCGACAATTTCGGGAGAAATTGAAACTGTTTTTATCTTTTCAAGGAATTTATTATCCATATCATGGCCTAAAATTCCAATTAATTCATCCGGGCCATCGAATTTTATGCTTTCGTGGTTAATTTTGGCTACTTCGGCAACAATATTCTCGTCGTGCGGAGCCACAACTTGTGAACCATCGTCCCAGTACGCTTTGTATCCATTGTATTCTTTCGGATTGTGTGATGCAGTTAAAATAATTCCACTCTGACAACCCAGTTCACGAATAGCAAACGAAAGTTCAGGAGTTGGCCTAAGGTCGTCGAACAGATAAACTCTAATACCATTTGCAGCAAAAATTTTCGCACTACTTTCGGCAAACAGACGGCTATTGTTACGACAATCATAGCCAATAGCAACTTTAATTTCAGGAAGATTAGCAAAATTCATTTTCAAATAGTTACACAATCCCTGCGTAGCGGCACCAACTGTATAAATATTCATACGGTTTGTGCCAACTCCCATTATTCCACGAAGTCCACCGGTGCCAAATTCAAGATTTTTGTAAAACGAGTCAATCAGTTCTGTAGGATCTTCATTACACAACAATTTGCGAACTTCTTTTCTTGTATTTTCATCGTATGTTTCTGAAAGCCACCGTTGTGCTTTTATCTTTACATTTTCTAATAAATCATTGGTTTCCATATTTTTATTTCCTCATATTAGCAATACAAAACTTTAAACTATCTATCCAAAAAGGAATTTCTATACCAAAAGTATTTTTAATTTTCGATTTATCCAACACACTGTACTCCGGACGTTTTACAGGTGTTATAAAAGCTTCGGAAAGAATTGGGAAAACCCTACAGTCAATACCTGATATTTCAAAAATAACTTTTGCAAAATCATACCAACTCGCTACGCCTTCATTTGAATAATGATAAATGCCGGATAGATATCTTTCAGGTTCTTTTTTTAAAACAAGAACAATATCCAAAATAGCTTTGGCCAAATCTGCCGCATACGTTGGAGTTCCTATCTGGTCGAAAACCACGTTTACCGAACTACGCTCCTTTCCTAATCTGAGCATTGTTTTTACGAAGTTATTTCCGAAAGTAGAGTAAAGCCACGATGTACGTATTATCACCGAATCGAGGTTTTCTTTTACACAATTTTGTTCACCAACCAGTTTCGATTTTGCATATATACCTCTCGGACTAACTTTATCGGTTTCAACCAATGGACGAAATGCTTTTCCTCCAAAAACATAATCGGTAGAAATATGTATCATTTTTGCACCGATTTGTTTTGTTATATTTGCAATAATGCCCGGAGCAATCGCATTTATTCTGTTTGCCGCTTCTATATCTGCTTCAGCTTTATCTACTGCTGTGTAAGCTGCACAATTAATTACAAAATCGGGTTTAGTTTCATTTAAAAAACCGGCTACGGCATTTCTGTCGGTAATATCCAATAAATCGACATCAGTAAAAATAAAATCCCATTCTTTATAATTTTCAGACAGAACCTTTATTTCATTTCCTAATTGTCCGTATGCACCTGTAATTAATAGTTTCATTGCTGCTAAAATATGAAATTCATTTCAGCATTTTCAAAAAAAGGCGCTTGTTTGTCTTTTTCAGAAACAATTATATTTGAGGGATCAATTTCCCATTCAATTTTCAGATACTGATCGTTAAAATTCACTGAGCGTTCATATTCTTTTTTGTAAACGTTGTCGCATTTATACGATAATATGGCTGTTTCGCTTAAAACTGAAAAGCCATGTGCAAAACCACGCGGAATAAAAAACTGCTTTTTATCCGTATCGTTCAATTCTAATCCGAACCATTTTCCGTACGATGGCGATCCTTTCCGTAAATCTACAGCAACATCGAAAATCCTGCCCTGCACCACACGTACCAATTTCGATTGGGCAAACGGCGCCAACTGGTAATGCAGCCCTCTAATAACACCTTTTGTCGATTTAGACTCATTGTCTTGAATAAACTCAGTATCTAAACCGCTCTGAAAATATTTAATCTTATTGTACGATTCAAAAAAATAACCTCTTTCATCCTCAAAAATAAGAGGTTCAATAATTAATAATCCCTGTATAAATGTTTTAGTAATCTTCATTCCTGTTTAAAAAAAATAATTTATTTTTCGGCAAGTTTAAGTAAATATTGCCCATACTGATTTTTACTTAGTGGTTCGGCAAGTTCTATCAATTTTTTCTTATCGATAAATCCTTTTTTATAGGCAATTTCCTCAATACATGCGATTTTTAATCCCTGCCTGCACTCAATGGCAGCAATAAAATTCGATGCTTGCAACAAACTATCATGCGTGCCTGTATCAAGCCAGGTAAAACCACGCCCCAATAATTTAACGTTTAAAGTGTTCTCATTTAAATACAAACGGTTCAGGTCAGTTATTTCAAGTTCTCCGCGTTTTGAAGGTTTTATGCTTTTTGCTTTCTCGACTACATCGTTTGAATAAAAATACAAACCTGTAACCGCGTAATTAGATTTAGGTTTTTGAGGCTTTTCTTCAATACTTATAACTTTCCCTTTTTCATCGAATTCAACTACACCATAACGTTCAGGATCGTTTACGTAATACCCGAAAACACAAGCACCATAGTCAAGTACTGCGGCATCTTCAAGGATATTACTGAAATTATATCCATAAAAAATATTATCCCCCAAAATCATACAAACATTATCACTACCTATAAATTCCTCACCTAAAATAAATGCTTGTGCCAACCCGTCGGGCGAAGGTTGTATTTTATATGATATTTTCAGCCCAAGTTGCGAACCATCAACAAATAATTTTTCATAAAAAACAATATCGGTTGGCGTTGAAATTATAAGAATTTCGCGTATTCCGGCCAACATTAAAACAGAAAGCGGATAATAAATCATCGGTTTATCGTAAACAGGTATGATTTGTTTTGAAATAGAACGAGTTATCGGATACAACCGTGTACCAACTCCGCCGGCTAAAATAATTCCTTTCATTGAATTTTATTTTTGAGTTGGGTAAATCTATGAAATTGTTTTAAGTATTTACTACTTTTATGTGTTCTTTTTACATGAAACATACATAGACTATTTAAACAAGTTTAAAATCATAAAAAAACAGCTATTTTATAAAACGTGATCGTAAAAATAAAAGTTGTTTCAACTTCTCAGTAAAAATTATTTGATTGATTTTTGATGTTTGTTATATACGTGTTCAGAACATACATTTTAATATATAAAAATTTAATTATAAAATATTTAGCACGTATTATTGACTAAATAAAACAGGCTGCTCAAAAATCTTTTGGGCAGCCTGTTTGAAATTATAAAAACGCTATCGAAAAATTATTCAAGTTCCCATGTAATTTCCTGAACATATTCACTTATTTCCTGAATATTAAAAATATCCATATTATCGACGGCATCTTCATCAAATTTCATTGCAGTTATCTTTAAATTATATCTGTTTCCTTTTTGGGGTGCTTCGCTCCAACTTCCGGTATGATGAAAGTATGAAATTGCATATTTATGACCTTTGGTCGCGTCAATATTATAACCGTTAAAAATAGTTTCACCCGACAATTTTAAAAGCATAATCGTATAAACGCCGGCTCCATCTACTTCTTTCCATCTCATTCCAAGCCAATCATTTTCTTCATCGAAATCCATAGAATCAATTTCTGCAAATTGCAAGTTGTCAAATTTCTGTTGTTCAAAAACTTCAATCTGTTCGCCACTTTCACTCACTATGTTAAATACATAATCTCCGGCTGAAGGTTCGCTACTTGTAAAATCTGAATCACTTGGTTCATTTTCAAACAAATATGTATTTGTTGCATTTTGTTTTAGTTCCAATACATTTCCGTATGGTAAAATTACATTTGCCGAACTTAATGCCTTATTAGCCAGTACATGATACGAAACCCCAAAAACTGGGTAATCACCACTCGCCTTTTTTACATAAATAACATCACCAGATGCACTTAATGGATCGTCTTTTTCATTACAGGCAACAATAGTAAGTAATATAGAAATGAACAACCAACTGACTTTAAATTTTTTAAATCTTTTCATGTAATATAATTTATTTTGTTAATAATTAAATTTATTCCGAGTACAATTTTAAAGCATTTAAACAGAATTTATTAAAATAATTATGTTATTTTTTCATAATTTTTTATTTTTAATGAAATTATGGAAAATGTAATTTTCAGAATTGCTGCTGCAAACCTCTTATCTTGTTCGTAATTGACAGTCATCCGCTCTTTATAATAGTTAATCACAGATTGTATATCAGTAATAATAAAATTAAGTAAATAAAACAGTCAGCAAACTGATCTAGAATCCCGTTGTGCATTAAAAAAATGCAAAAACCATGTCTGTTAAAAAAAATAAAAGATACTTTGTAAAAAATATTTGAAATACTGTTGTAATATTGAATGACATTTTTACATTTGTTACATAATTATTAACATTTAAGATATGAATATCCTAAACACTTATCACAACATTCAATGTTATTTTCCTGAAAAAAATTATTCAGTATGAAAAAAATATTATTACCAATTACGCTATGCATCTTTATTGTTGGATGTGAAAAGCAAAATGAAAAAGTACCTGAAACACCTGAACCAGGATTGCCATTTACCGAGTACTCTTTTAATGCAGCTCCGGGTGAAAAACCTTCAGTCCGATGGGTCAATCTCGATTATTTTAGCGAGCAAAACCACAATAAAAGTAAACTCCTTGTCATCAACAGCGACGAAGAGTTGCAAAAGTATGTCGAGGGGGATTATCCCGCCATCGATTTTACGAAAAAGACGCTGTTGCTGGCGTATGAAAATTACGGCGCAGGGCATGTTCTGCATTCCTATAAACAGTATTTCCGGCAAATTTCGGAACAGGAGTATGTGATGACGGTTAATATACCTACCTTTTTAGGGTCAGTAATCAGCGAATGGTTGGTTGCGATAGAAGTCGATAAACTCGGCTATGAAAGTAAGGTCGGATTAAATATTATGAAAAAATGATTATGAAAAAGATTTATATTCTTTTATCAATTGCGTTTTCCACAGCCTCATGTAATGATTTTGTGGAAGAACGCCCTGTTACAACCGAAGATAGCGCTATTGAAACACGCGCTGCAGAAGTGGGTTCGACAGATTATTAATGGTATAATGGAAAGAAGATATCCCTTACACGAAGTGAAAAATATGTAAATGTAGTTACCGACGGCAAGCTGGTTAAGTCTTCTAAGGCTGAAGTGGCCGCAAATTCTCTTACCCGTAGCGAAGAGGTAAAATATATATCGCCATTTTTTGAGAGAGGCAAAGGCATATAACCGATAGGGACGTCGGATATTTTCTATCTTAAATGAATTATTTATTATGAAAAAAACAAAAATTATATTATCAACAATTATGCTATTTATCCTTATTATGGGGTGTAAAAAGCAAAATAAAGAACCCGAAGAATCGATAGAGATCGTGGGCATTGTTCCTGTTAAGGCAAGCAATGAGGTTTCGGCCTTTTTCGAGGAAAATGTGCGTCCGATAAGTAATATTATTTTAGCCGAATATAATTACGATTGGCAAACAGATATATGTGTGATAATAAACAGTGCGGAAGAACTTCCGATGTTCATCGAGGGTAATCCCGTTCTGTATCCAACTATTGACTTTGACGCCTATACGCTTGTTGTTGGGCAATGGATAGGGGGGAGCGGTGCTCTATATCTCATGTATCAGAGCCTTGTTGCCGAAAACGAGAAAGAGGCAATAATTAACCTGATCATTGGACTAAGAAAAGAAGAAGGTGTGGATTATGCCGGCATTTATAATGTGCCTTTTTGGGGGCTTTACCCAAAATTTGAAAAAGAATCATTATATGTTAAAGTAACTCATAAAAATTAAACAATTATGAAACTAAAAACTTATATTATTTGTTTATTGTCTTTCGCATTCTTTGGATGTGAGAGAGATTATGTGCTGGAAAGCGGTGATACAACAGAGATACTGACCCGCGCAGGGCTGAAAGAAGGCCAGGTGTTTTACTATTATGGCATTGAGGATCGAAAAATTTTCCTCAATCAGGTAACAGACAAAGTATATGTAAAATTAGCACCGACTGCCACGAAGGAACAATTCCGGTCTGTTGTAACCGGCAATGCATCCCTGCGGCCGATGTATGCGAATGCAGAGGAGTATTTTGTAGAGGGCTATCCTTCCAATGGGGTTGTCCTTGAGGGCGGAGCAATATCCTCGGAGATTATTAATTCTTTCAAAGTAAAGGATGAAATCGTTTCGGCGACTTATTTATTGGAGTATAACGGAGTTGGTTTGTCTGCCTATACGGATGAGTTTATCGTCAAATTGAAAGATGGAACCACTTATGCACAGGTGCAGGAATTGGCAGAATACGGTTTTATAACTCAAAACCACTTTCGAAAAAAGAGTCTTGACAGGAAGAAATTCCCACTGAATAACTGTCTTCAACTTGTATAATATGCTGTGTACTATTTCTATAAAACAACTCTTTGTCTTATAACCTCGCTTTGCTACCGATAAATGAGGTATTATCTCATTTTCTATCGTATATTTGCTGAGTACTTTGTACATAGGAAGCGTTCTTTAATTTGTTTTTTTGCGATTACAAAAGTAATGCTTCCTATTTTTTTAGCTAATTTCGAAAAGTCAAGATGACTTCATTTACCGATATTCCATCCTGTAATTAGAAACTGTAAAATGAAAATTATGGAAACAAAAAATGTTTTTATTAGTGTTGGATTACCTGCAACAAAAGAACAAGAGGATTTTGTTGTGGCAGTAGAAGATAGACTGCGTAGTGAAGGATTAATTCCAAACACTGTGGGCAGAAACAAATTTAGCATTAATTCACCGTTAAAAACCATTGACGAATTAATGGACAATTGTTGCGGTGTTATCATTATTGCACTTGAACGAACTTATTTCCCCGAAGGAATAGAAAAAAGAGGTAGTTTAAAAGAATCGGTATTAAAAGAAACAAAGTATCCAACACCTTGGAACCAAATTGAATCAGCAATGGCTTACACAAAAAAGTTACCATTGATGGTTATACTTGAAGAGGGTTTGAAATCTGAAGGACTATTAGAAAAAGGGCATGATTGGTACGTTTTATCATTAAAACCCGTGAAAGAATCATTGTTAACACCAGTTTTTAATGGACTATTATCCAGTTGGAAGCAAAAAATTGAGCTTTACAAAAAGCAAGAGCCCAAAAACAAGATAGACCCGGCGACTTTGACAATAGGAGAACTTTTTAGAAGTTTAAAGGTTTCTCATTTTTGGAGTATTTTGGCAGCATTACTGGCGCTTATTACAGGGGCTTTTGCTTTTGGAAAATTTTTAGAACATTAAGAAACTGTTTTGAATTTTCCACAGAAATATTATCAGGGTTTACTTTCGCCTCCCACCATCTTCTGCACATGTGCTAACGTGACGAAACGTCTCCGCATCCCCTCTTCTGTTATACGGAGGCTGCTGCAACCGCTTCGGCACAGCGTTCGCCATCCATAGCGGCGGAGACGATGCCTCCCGCATATCCGGCTCCCTCTCCGCAGGGATATAATCCTTTTAATGTTACATGTTGCAGGCTTTCTCTGTCGCGAAGAATGCGAACAGGAGAGGATGTTCTTGTTTCTACACCGATCAGGATCGCTTCGTTTGTAAGGAAACCGTTCGCATTCTTACCGAACTGCCGGAAGCCTTCCTGAAGGCGTGAAGTGATGAATTGCGGCATCCAGAAGTGCAAAGGCGATGCTATAAGTCCGGGCGTATAAGACGACGAAGGCAGGCTTGATGAATTTTTGCGATTAACGAAGTCTGCCATCCGTTCAACAACTGTTACCATGGCAGGCAACGGTTCGGGAACACTTACTGCAAAATTAAATGGAACAGTAGTTGCAACCAAGCCTATCGCAACATCTACAGCCACTGTTAATGGCCCTATTGAAGGTTTATCTTCAGTTTATCCGGGGAATAACATTGTTACCTATGAGTTGGAGCATGTTCCGGGTCTGTATTACAGCTGGTCGAGCAATGGGAATCTTGTAATGCAATCAAATAACGGTTCATCCACATGTTCATTTAAAGTTCCTTCCTATTACACAGGCGGCACTACCGATGTAATTTCGTGCTATGTAACGGCAGGCGGCAATGTTGTTGTTGGCAGTTTTTCGCTCACTGTCGATATTTATTAACGGTTTAATTTTCAAACTACTGAATAACGCAAAGGCCTGCTGATTGAAATATGTAGGCCTTTGTTCATTAAAAATAACACTATTATTACGTTTTTAAATGCACAGCGGGTTGGATATTAATACATTACATCATAATTATCGCAATCTAAACAGTTTTTGACATTTCCGATTCGTTAAGATAAATTTAACAAACTGTTCTTTTGCTTTATTCGAATGTTTAAATAACTTATTAATTCCCTAAATTGCAAAAAAACAATTAGCTTTGCTAATCATTATTCGTAGAGATAATTATATAACAATCATAACTTTTAAAAATTTCATTTATGGTAAAGCATATATATACCTTTGGTGCAGGACAAGCTGAAGGTAAGGCTGATATGAAGAATCTCCTTGGTGGGAAAGGAGCAAATCTTGCAGAGATGAATCTTATAGGTGTGCCGGTTCCTCCCGGATTCACAATTACTACCGAGGTTTGTACGATGTACAACGAAATTGGCAGAGAAAAAACGTTTGATTTAATTAAACCGGAAGTAAAAACTGCTGTTGCGCTTATCGAGAAATTAACCAATACTAAATTTGGGGACAAAGACAATCCATGTTTGGTTTCAGTTCGTTCGGGTGCACGGGCATCAATGCCGGGTATGATGGATACGGTTTTAAATCTCGGCATGAATGAACTTGCCGTTGAAGGTATTGCAAAAAAATCGGGGAATCCACGTTTTGCATGGGATTCATATCGCAGGTTTGTTCAAATGTACGGCGATGTGGTTCTTGAAATGAAACCCGCAAGTAAAGAAGAAATTGATCCATTCGAAGAAATTATTGAAGGATTAAAGGAAGAAAAAGGAATTCATTTAGATACAGACTTTACAACCGACGATTTGAAAGAACTTGTTGTTCGGTTTAAGGCCGCTGTTAAAAAAGTAACCGGAAAAGATTTCCCTGTCGATCCTTGGGAACAGCTATGGGGGGCAATTGCCGCTGTTTTCAACAGTTGGAATAATCCACGTGCTATTCTCTACCGTCGTCTTGAACAAATTCCAGACGAATGGGGAACAGCAGTAAACGTTCAGGCAATGGTTTTTGGGAACATGGGACAAAATTCAGCAACAGGCGTATGTTTCTCACGTAATGCCTCAACCGGGGAAGATATTTTTAACGGAGAATACCTCATTAATGCTCAGGGAGAAGACGTGGTTGCAGGAATACGCACACCACAGGAAGTTACTCTTGAAGGCTCAAAAAGATGGGCAGTCCTGCAAGGAATCAGTGAAGAACAAAGAGCATCTAAATATCCTTCACTGGAAGAATCAATGCCTGAAATGTTCCGTCAGCTGAATGAAACACAGCAAAAACTCGAAGACCACTATAGGGATATGCAGGATATTGAGTTTACCATACAGGAAGGCAAATTGTGGATGCTACAAACACGTAATGGGAAACGCACAGGCGCTGCTATGGTAAAAATTGCTGTTGATTTGCTCGAACAAGGTAAAATAGATGAAAAAACAGCTTTAAAACGTATTGACGCTAATAAACTCGACGAGTTACTTCACCCTGTATTCGAAACATCAGCGATTAAGGCAGCCACCGTTTTGGCAAAAGGATTACCGGCATCGCCGGGAGCTGCAACAGGGCAAGTTGTATTTTTTGCTGATGAAGCATCAAAATATCCTGAGTCTATCCTAATAAGAGTTGAAACATCACCCGAAGACCTCGAGGGGATGCACATTGCAAAAGGTATTCTTACCGCACGTGGAGGTATGACATCGCACGCAGCTGTTGTTGCACGCGGCATGGGAAAATGTTGCGTTTCTGGAGCAGAACGCGTGAAAATAAATTACAAAACCAGAATAATGAATATTGACGGGAAAGAATTCAGGGAAGGTGACTGGATTTCGTTAAATGGTTCAACTGGTGAAGTATATAATGGGAAAGTTGCAACAATGGATCCTGATTTAAGCGGCGACTTTGGAAAAATAATGAATCTTGCCGAAAAGTTCACTCGAATGAAAGTACGTACAAATGCCGATACACCAAACGATGCAAAAATAGCACGCAACTTTGGGGCACAAGGAATCGGACTTTGTCGTACCGAACACATGTTTTTTGAGGGAGAGAGAATTAAAGCCATGCGTGAAATGATTCTTTCTAAAACAGAAACTGCACGCCGCAAAGCGTTAGACAAACTGTTGCCATACCAACGCGACGATTTTGAAGGAATACTGGAAGCTATGGAAGGGTATGGTGTTACTATTCGTTTACTTGATCCACCGTTGCACGAGTTTGTACCTCACGAAGACACTAATCAAAAAGAAATGGCTTCTGAACTGAATATTTCAGTTGCAGAGATAAAAGCTTTGGTTGAAGATCTTCATGAATTTAATCCGATGCTTGGGCACCGTGGTTGCCGTTTAGGTGTTACCTACCCTGAAATCACAGAAATGCAGGCACGTGCAATTATTGAAGCTGCAGTTAACCTTAAGAAAAAAGGAGTTAACGCATGCCCTGAGATTATGATTCCACTTATAGGAACGGTCAAAGAATTCAAAATGCAGGCTGATATCATACATGCAACTGCCAAAAAAGTTTTTGAAGAGAAAGGTATATCTTGCGATTATCAAGTTGGGACTATGATTGAAATTCCTCGTGCAGCTATGACAGCTGATTTAATTGCCCAAGAAGCAGAATTCTTTTCATTTGGAACCAACGATTTGACTCAAATGACTTTTGGTTATTCTCGCGACGATGCTGGGAAATTCCTGCCAATATACATTGAGAAAGGAATCCTTAAAAATGATCCATTTCAAATTCTTGATCAGGAAGGAGTTGGGCAAGTTGTTAAAATTGGTGTGGAAAAAGGTCGCAGTGTAAAACCCAGTTTAAAAGTAGGTATTTGTGGTGAACATGGTGGCGAGCCTTCGTCGGTAATGTTCTGCGACAGTGTTGGTATGGATTATGTGAGTTGTTCGCCGTACCGTGTTCCAATTGCACGTATTGCAGCAGCTCAGGCAAACCTGAAATAATTCTTTAAGTATATAAAATAAAAGCCGTTCAGATAAAAACTGAACGGCTTTTTTGTTGAGTTATACATTAACGTATTAGTTTCCAATCATAAAGTTTTCTTTATGTAACTTGATATTTTAGAACCCATTTATGATTTGAATAAAATCTTCAACTTTCAACGAGGCACCGCCAATTAAACCACCATCTACATCTTTATTGGCAAAAAGTTCTTTAGCATTTTTAGCATTACAACTTCCACCATAAAGTATAGAAACGTCTTCAGCAATTTCATTGCCAAACTTTTCAGCAATAACCGAGCGTATAAATGCATGTATTTCTTGTGCTTGTTCAGATGTTGCCGTTTTTCCTGTACCAATAGCCCAAATAGGTTCATATGCAATAATCAGTTTTCTAAAATCATCAGGTGAAAGATTACATATTGTTTCTTCCAACTGATTTTTAACAAAAGCATTCTGAGTTCCGGTTTCTCTAATTCTTAAAGGTTCGCCACAACAATAAATAGGAGTTAATCCGTTTTCTATTGCTAATGAAATTTTTCTATTCAATACCTCGCTGGTTTCAGCATAATATTCCCTTCTTTCAGAGTGTCCTAAAATAACATAATCAGCGCCAGTTGACTTTATCATTTCTGCTGATATCTCGCCTGTAAAAGCGCCTTTTGCTTCTGCTGCACAATTTTGTGCTGCAATACCAATTCGTGCAGTATTCACACTTTCAACAATTTTTGCAAGATGAGTAAATGGCGTTCCCAGAACAACGACTACATCGGTTGCTGCCATACTGGTTACCAGTGTATTTACCTTTTTTGCAAGTTCAATACCTTCTTGTAAATTTGTGTTACATTTCCAGTTGCCTGCTACTATCTTTTTTCTCATTTTTAGTTATTTTAAATTTATAAGCCTTAATAGAATGAAAATTAATATTAAAGTTTTTACAATAATTCTTCATTAATGTATTTGTTTTGAAATTCTTCAGGTGATGGTATATCGTTGTAATGCCACTTACCAAGTACTGTACCGTTTTTTATTACAATCAGTCCAGGGTTTGAACGAATAATGGTTTTTAAAGTAATTTCATCGCAGTTGAAAAATTCGTAAGGTACTTCATTTATACTCGCAAACTCCAAGCTTTCTTCTAACATTGTAGAAGTAAGACATATAAATGACAGATCGTTTTGAAGTGCCCAATTAGCCAGTTCATTTATTCTTTCCTGTGGTTTTAAGCTGCTTTGACGCAGATCATGTGATACCAAAATGAATACAAAATTTTCATCAGAAAGGAAATTGTCGGCAATGTCAACTCCTTCAGATGTTTCAATAGTAAAATCGTGAATTGGCGGTTCATATCCTTTCTCAACAAGCGACGATTTTATATCGGAGAATTCCCAATTTACAGTATCCTGCCACGGATAATTATCTTCCGAAAATTCTCTTATTTCGCCGGTATTTTTATTTTTATAATAAAAAATATTTTCATATATATCTTTTTTTGCATCATCGGGTATTGTCATTGATTCAGGAATATTTGCACCTATTTTGTAAGGCCTGAAATCTAAAACTGGCAAGTGATTATATGAATAATAAACAAGAAACATGTATATTATAACAAAAGTTCCACCCAATAATTTATTGAATTTAGTATTTAAAATACTTGTTATTATTTTACATGAAACAAAAACAATAATTGCAAACACACCAAGTACTATATTTTTATAAAAAGTTCCCCAATTCGATATTATTAAAGCATCACCAAAACAGCCGCAATCGGTAACCGGATTTTTTATGGCAATCCAGAGTGTTAGCGGCAGGAAAAAAGCCATGAATATTAATGCGAGCGATGAAAACAACCGTAAAAAAATATTGAAAAGAAGTGCAACCCCAATAGTAAATTCTGCCAACGATAATAAAATACCCAGAGAGAAAGCTGCCCATGTTAGCCATTCAATGCCCATAGCGTTGAAGTAATCAGTAAATTTGTAGGCCGACCCCCAAGGATCGATACCTTTCACAAAACCGGAAAAAATAAATGTGATTCCTAAAAGAATTCTTGAAATATGATTTACTGTTTTCATTTTTTAATTATCTCCAAATTCAATTTTAATCATGGCAAAAACAGCGTAGTTTACAATATCGAGATAATTGGCATCTATCCCTTCCGAAATAAGGGTTTTACCTTGATTATCCTCAATTTGTTTAGTACGTTTCAGTTTCATCAAAATTAAATCGGTGTACGAATTTATGCGCATGTTCCGCCAAGCTTCACCATAATCGTGATTTTTTGCCTGCATTAACGTTTTAGCCGTGTTGAAACACCGATCATACATTTCAAGGGTTACATTTTCGGAAAGTTCATTTTCCGAAGGACCAAGTTCGAGCTGTATCAATCCCATAATGGCGTAATTAATAATACCTATAAACTCGGAACGAATATCTTCGTCAATCTTGGTTATACCCGTTTTCTCGATGTTTCTAATACGATATGCTTTAATATAAATTTGGTCGGTTATCGAATTAGTTCTTAAAATTCTCCATGCTGTGCCGTAATCTTTCATCTTTTTCATGAAAATATTACGGCATAATGCTATAATCTTATCAAATTGCTGATTTGTTTTATCCATGTCATTAAAAAAGTGATTATAAAAATATTAAAATTTATATAAATATGGCAAGTTTTGTTTTACATTTGTTATTATTAATTTGTTAAACCACTAAAGTATAAGCTACATGTTAATTAGCCAATCGGCTTGCAAATTCCTTAAAAGGAAAGATTCAATAAACTTGGGGGGCGAACTGATCGATTTAACTTCGCCTGTAGTGATGGGTATTGTTAATGTTACGCCTGATTCGTTTTACGATGGAGGGAAAATTGAATCCGAGCAAATTTTACTTACCATGGTTGAAAAAATGATTGCCGATGGAGTTTCAATAATAGACGTGGGAGCTGTATCAACAAAACCGGGGGCGTTGTTGCCTTCTGTTGAAGTGGAACTTGAAAGGTTGCTTCCTGCGGTTAGGGCTATCAGGAAGGAATTTCACAATGTTATGCTGTCGATAGACACGTTTCGTTCGTGGGTTGCCGCCCGAATAATAGATGAATTCGGGCCGGTTATAGTGAATGATATTTCGGGCGGTTCGCCCGAAATGTTTGAAACTGCAGGTAAACTTGGTGTTCCGTATGTTTTATCGCATATACAGGGCACACCTGTCAACATGCAGGATAATCCTGAATATGACGATGTAATAACGGATATTTCAAGGTTTTTCAGCGAAAAAATAAAAAAACTTACCGAACACGGTGTTAACGACATTATAATTGATCCCGGGTTTGGGTTTGGGAAAAAAATTGAACATAATTTCGAATTACTAAACAGGCTCGATTCGTTTAAGGTTTTTCAGTTACCTGTTATGGTTGGATTAAGCCGCAAGTCGATGATTTGTAATGCACTTGACATTAAACCCAAAGATGCGCTAAACGGAACAACTGCTGCAAATACAATAGCTTTGATGGGAGGTGCAGATATTTTACGTGTTCACGACGTAAAGGAGGCCATTGAAACTGTAAAAATATTTTGTGAATTAAAAGCTACATTAAAATAAATTTATGGCATTTATAACCGTACGCTTTCTCGACATTCTTGACATAACACTTGTAGCGCTCCTGCTTTATCAATTGTACCGGCTTATAAAAGGAACGGTGGCGTTTAACATTGTTATCGGATTATTTTCTCTTTATCTGCTTTGGATTATTGTAAAAGCGCTTAACATGGAACTGTTAGGGTCGATTATGGGGCAATTTATAGGGGTTGGCGTTTTGGCGCTTATCATTGTTTTTCATCCTGAGATACGTAAATTCTTAGTTTTTATAGGCACAAACTATAATGTAAACCGAATTCTTTCAATTGATAAATTATTTGGAGTTACAAAATCAAAATCGATTGACCGTGAACAGGTCGAGAATATTGTTGATGCATGTGTTAACATGGCTAAGTCGAAAACAGGCGCATTAATTGTTATTGCGGGAAAGTCGGAGTTAAACGACCAGATAAACACGGGAGAAAAATTAGATTCAAAGATTACTTCTCCGTTAATTCGTACAATCTTCTTTAAAAATTCGCCGCTTCACGATGGAGCAACTATTATCAGAGAGAACAGAATTGTTGCGGCCGGTTGTATTTTGCCGCTTACACAGAAGGAACTCGACAAGATGCTGGGGCTCCGTCATCGTGCAGCTATCGGAATTACCGAATTAACCGATGCAATTGCTATTGTAGTTTCCGAAGAAAGAGGAACAATTTCGTTTGCTCAAAGGGGCGAAATGAAATTAAAGGTTTCAGAGGAAACACTTGTGTCGCTCCTTGAGGAAAATATAGTTTCTTTGGATAATTGACAAATAACAATTAATAATTGACAGTGGGCAATTGACAATTAACAGTGGGCAATTGACAATTAACAGTTGACAATTCATAATTAACAGTGGACAATTGACAACTGACGGTTAACAGTTAATAACTGACAATTGACAGTTGACAATTCATAATTCATAATTAATAATTCATAACTGACAGTTGACAGCTGGGCGGGTGATGCACACAAATATGCTGCTGCATTTGGCTGCCGGAACATATTTATGTGCTATGCGTTTATTTATTCTAATATTTCTCTTGTTTAGTCTGATATTTCTATTTCGGTGATGCCGTTTTCGGGTTTGTTTCTTGTGTTGCTGCGAACATCGTGTACCCGCCGCGCGGCAAAATATGTTCTAACGAATTCTTCGTCTTTTATAAATGCCTCTACTTGTGTGTCCATCAGTTTGAGTTCTTTGCGGATTTTTTCGATAAGCGCCGATAACTGTTCGGTATTTCCTACGCGCTCGCTGCGAATTGCATCGCGGATTGAGCTTGTTTCTTCTGTTTCGAGTATTGCGGCCTGTAATTCGTCGATATCGGCCTTTGTTATCTGGAAATTTTCCAGAACGGGCAGCAGTTCCAGCGCATAGGCGTTTACATTGCGTGCTAATCCGAGCAGATTGTTCAGCGCTTTCTTGCTGATGTCTGACCGCGTAAGCGTAACCTGCGCCGCAAGTATATCGTTGTTTGTTTGTTGTGCATATACGTTCAGTTTTACGGCTACGCCGAACAGGCGGTCTTCGAGCGTGGTGCGCCGCCGGTATTTTTCGGCCGTATATCCGGGCGTTTCGTTTTGCTGCTGTTTCACAATTTCTTCATTTATTTGTATAATCAGCTTTCCGACACTGTTAACGCCTGCTTCTATTAGCATAATGCCTTCCCACACTGTGTATGAACGAAAAACTGCGATAACGCTTTTCGCCATATTAAAATAACTGCTTTGTACTTTGTTCATGATGTTTAATAATTATGAATTGTTAATTATGAATTATGAATTTTTTGTTTATGCAATGTTAATATTTTTTTATGATTTCACAAAATCTGATATTTTTTTATTCTGTTTTTTCAGGTATTTATTCCTGAAAGGTATTTATATGTTCTTGTTTCGCTGTTCTTAATTCTTATTCGACTTTTCTTTATTCTTATTTTACTTCGCGCGATTCTTATTTGGCTCCGCGATGTTCTCATTCGACTTCGCGCGATTCTTATTTCACTCCGCGCAGTTCTCAATTGACTTCGCGCGATTCTTATTTCACTCCGCGCTGTTCTAAATCGGCTCCGCGCAATTCTTATTTGGCTCCGCGAGGTTCTTAATCGACTTCGCGCTGTTCTTATTTGGCTCCGCGAGGTTCTCAATCGGCTCCGCGCAATTCTTATTTGGCTCCGCGAGGTTCTGTTTTCAGTAATATTCTTCCGAATTTGTTATTTCTTTCATCTAAATTGATATTTATTTCACCTGAATTATCATTCCTTTCACTTAAATTGATATTTATTTCATCTGAATTATCATTCCTTTCACTCAAATTGATATTTATTTCACTAAAATTAATATTTCTTAAACCAGCGAGTCTCCTTTTTTAATCCTGACATCGGTTACGAATTTCTTAATTTGCTGTTCGTCTTCGCGTTTGCACACCATTAGAGCATCGTTCGACTCGGCAACAATGTAACCGTCGAGCCCGTGAATTACAACAAACTTATCGCCTGTTACTTTTATTATACAGTTGTTCGAGTCGTACACAAGAACGTTGTCGCCGTCAATTACGTTGCCCTCGCCGTTTTTCTCTTCGTTCTCGTACAGCGCGCTCCATGTACCGAGGTCGCTCCAGTAGAAGTCGGATGTTAGCACGTAAACGTTTTGGGCTTTTTCCATAATTCCATAATCAATAGAAATACTCTGGCATTCGGGATATGTTTTGTTAATGAAGTTTATTTCGTTTGCGGTGTTGTAAAACTTCTGCCCTTTTTCAAAAAGTACGGCAATGTCTTCCAGATGTGTACGGAAAGCTTTCATTATTGACTGCACAGACCATATAAATATTCCTGAATTCCAAAAAAACTCTCCCGTATTTATAAAAACTTCTGCCATAACTGCGTCTGGCTTTTCGGTGAATGTTTTTACTTTGAAGAGATTGTCTATTCCGTTAAAATCGACTTTCTTTTTTACTTGTATGTATCCGTATCCGGTTTCCGGGCGGCTTGGTTTTATGCCAAGTGTTACCAGCGCGTCGTTATTTTTTACAAATGCGAGCGCATTTTCTACCTGCCGTACAAATTCTTCTTCTTTCGATATTATATGGTCGGACGGCGCTACGATAATATTTGCCTCGGGGTTTTTCTTTTTTATCTTATTTGCGGCATAGGCTATGCACGGCGCGGTATTGCGGCGGAAAGGCTCAAGCAGAATCTGCTCTTCGTTGAGTTCGGGCAGCTGTTCGGCAACCAGATTGTGGTATTTTACGTTTGTAACAATCAGAAAGTTTTCTTTGGGTATTAATTTTGAAAACCTGTCGTACGTTTGTTGAATCAGAGTACGCCCGGTTCCTAAAATGTCAATGAATTGTTTTGGCATGGTTTTCCGGCTGAGAGGCCAAAAACGGCTCCCGATTCCACCAGCCATTATTACGCAGTAATTATTGTTCATACGGGTTTATTTTTTTAATATTATTAAGTTCATAAATATATATAATTAAAATTAAATACCTTATTTTTTTTGAATAATTTGCAGCCGTTAAATATTATATTTTTTCGCTATGAAATTTTTCTTTCACATTGGCCGCTATTTTGTTATGCTGAAGAAAGTTTTTGCCAGGCCTGAAAAGTATAGGATGTATATCCGGCAGTTGTTTCACGAAATTGAGAACCTGGGGCTTAATTCTATCGGAATTGTTGTTATAATATCGGTATTTATAGGCGGAATTATGGTTATACAGTTTGCTTACAACATGGCAAACCCTCTTTATCCGAGCGAACTTGTGGGCCTTGGCACCAGAGATACCTTGCTGCTCGAATTTTCTTCTACAATGCTCGCGCTGATAATGGCCGGCAAAATCGGGTCGAACATAACTTCAGAAATAGGTACTATGCGGGTTACCGAACAGATTGATTCGCTCGAAATTATGGGCGTAAATTCGGCAAGTTATATTATTCTGCCGAAAATAGTTGCTGTAGTTTTTATATTTCCCTTTCTTTACATACTGAGTGTGTTTTTCGGGCTTGTGGGAGGATTGTTTACCGGAATACTGTCGGATGTAGTTACAATGAAAGACTACATTGACGGGATACAATTTCTGTTTATTCCGTACTATGTAATGTTTTCGATAATAAAAACGCTTGTTTTTGGGTTCTTGGTGGCCTCAGTGCCCGCCTATTTCGGGTATTACGTTCAGGGGGGAGCCTTAGAAGTGGGCAAAGCAAGCACGCGGGCGGTTGTAAATACCAATATTCTGATCTTGTTTTTTGATTTAATACTAACACGTTTATTATTGGCATGATTGAAGTTAAAAACTTATACAAATCATTTGACGGAAACAACATGGTTCTTAAAAACGTTTCCGCGGTCTTTGAAAAAGGAAAGACAAATCTTATTATCGGTAAAAGCGGCTCAGGTAAAACTGTTCTGCTTAAATCAATACTTGGCATTTATGATGTTGACGAAGGCGAGATTTGGTATAACGACAGGAATTTTTTGCTCGCGGACGATAAGGAACGTAAAAAACTGCGCCAGGAAATAGGAATGGTGTTCCAGGGCGGAGCGCTCTTCGACAGTATTACTGTTGCGGACAATATTCGTTTCCCTCTCGAAATGTTTACCAACATGACGGCTAAAGAAAAGAGCCACCGCGTTCAGTCGTGCCTCGAGCGCGTAAACATCGAAAGGCAGGCATTTAAACTTTTCCCTAATGAAATAAGCGGCGGAATGCAAAAACGCGTATCGATTGCCCGCGCAATAGCGCTTAACCCTAAATACCTCTTCTGCGACGAGCCAAACTCAGGCCTCGACCCCGAAACCGCTACCGTTATCGACAATCTTATTCACGCAATTACCAAAGAGTTTGAAATAACAACCATTATTAATACTCACGACATGAATTCGGTAATCGAAATAGGCGAATCGATATTATTTATCTCTAAAGGCGAACAGGAATGGACCGGAACTAAACACGAAGTCCTTAATTCGGGTAACCAAAAGCTTGACGATTTTATTTTTGCGAATAAACTTTACTCGAAAATGAAGAAATAATCATCTTGCATCTCTGCCGAAACTGCGGTACTTGTCGCGCGCTATTTCAATTTCGGGTTCGATGTAACTTTTTTCGTTAAGTCTGAAAGAAATATATTTAATGCTTATTCCACGGCTGAGCCACTGTTTCTCGTAAAACGTTTTTATGTGTAACGTTTCGTTATTTATGCCCGATTCGTATAGATTTCCGGTTTCGTACAATACATCGAACTTGTTTAAATGAACAAGCGCACATGTGTATGCGAACAGGAACTCGCTGTCGGTTTTAAGGTGAATAACTCCGCCGGCTTTGAGGAAACATTTGTATTTATTGAGGAAGTTTGCTGAGGTTAATCTTTTACCTGTTTTTTTCATTTGCGGGTCTGGAAAGGTAAGCCATATTTCATCGACTTCATCCGGCGCAAAAAATTGATTTATTATTTCGATGTTGGTGCGTAAGAAGGCTACGTTTTTCAGTTCTCTTGAGAGTGCAATCTTGGCTCCCTGCCACAAACGCGCTCCTTTAATGTCAACTCCTATATAATTTATACCGGGGAACTTTTCGGCAAGCTCAACTGTGTATTCTCCTTTTCCGCAGCCTAATTCCAAAACAACGGGATTGTCATTTCTGAAAAACGAATCTCTCCATCTTCCTTTTAATTTAAAATCCGAGTCTTTTACTGAACTGTAAGGCGCTTGAATTACGTGTTCGAAGCCTTTCATTTCTTCAAATTTGGCAAGTTTGTTTTTTCCCACGGCTATTCTGTTGTTTCAACTCTGAACCCAATATCGTTTATACCTTTCAGGTTGTTCTCGCGCATACTTTGCTGTATTTTTACGTTATAAACACCCGGTTTGTCAAAGGTAAAACTACTTTTAAATATGTTTACATGTGTTTTTAATCCATCGAAACCTTTCCCCAACCATTTGCCGTCGGGCTCGGCAAGTGTAATTTCAACCGTATCTTTCTTTAAATTGCCGCCGGGTTCGGTAATATCAACAAATAACCAAAGGTTACTGTAGTTGTACGAGGTTTTGTTTCGCACATTCAGGTATAAATTGTATTTCCGGTTGGTATTTATTACATTGAAATCGAAATTTACCAGCGAATCTCTTTCCCATCCTCTTATTGGAATCGCCTTATAATTATCTACGACCTTATTCTTATCGCACGACGAAATAAGCAACATTACAATTCCTGTTAAAAAGAAAGGTAATAAAAGCCTGTTCATTTATTATGATGTTGCTTAACCTGGTTATGATACCTTTTCTTTTTTCTGTATTTCCGGGCTTGTTTATCAAAACGGTTCATGTCTTCCTGTCCGGCCATATTGTAAAAATTATCAACGTTATTTTTATGCGTGTCTGTTTGCGTTATAATTGTCTTTCCGGGTTTTTTCCCTGCCTCATTCATTTGCTGTATTTTCCTCACCGTTTCAACCGGTATTTCAATCATGCCGCTTGATTCATTTCCCTTGAGCGAGTAACAATATGTGCGGTTAAAAACATCGGCTTTAGAAAAAATATATATTTCGTTATCAATTTCAAGCGGAAAATGAGTAGGCGGAAAATCTTTTTGCGCATCAATATATGCATCAACCTCAAAATTAAGACAGCATTTCAATTTTCCACACTGTCCGGCCAATTTAAGAGGATTCAGTGAAATTTTTTGATAACGTGCCGCATTTGTCGAAACAGAAACAAAATTGCTCATCCACGAAGCACAGCAAAGTTCTCGCCCACACGGACCGATTCCTCCAATACAACCTGCTTCCTGTCGAGCGCCTATTTGTTTCATTTCTATTCTGATCTGGAACGTTTTGGCCAGCACCTTTATAAGTTGCCTGAAATCAACACGTTCATCGGCTATATAATAAAAAATAGCTTTTGTACGGTCGCCCTGATATTCAATGTCGCCAATTTTCATGTTTAGATTCATGTCGGCTACAATTTGCCTCGATTGTATCATAGTTTGGTGCTCAAGTGCGATGGCTTCTTTCCATTTTTCAATATCAGTTTGTTTGGCTTTCCGATAAACTTTACGCAGTTCGCCATTTACAAGTGTAAACTTGTGTTTTTTCATCTGCTCATGAACCAAATCGCTCGTAAGAGTAACTATTCCTATGTCGTGCCCTGTATTTGCTTCAACAGCAACCAGGTCTCCGGGATTCAGTTTCAGATTGTCAACATTATGGTAGTAGTCTTTTCTCTTATTTTTAAAACGAACTTCAATAATATCACCTGTTGTTCCGATTGATTTTATATCGCCCATCCAGTCGGTAACATGAAGTTTCGCACAACTACCTAATCCACTGCAACAAACTCCCCGTTCAATCGTATTTATTTTTTCCATAAAGTTATTTCAACATAATGCAAGTTAGTACCATAAACCTATGGTTCACATTGGTATCACAAAAGTAATATATTATATTTATTATCCGGTATGTAGATTAGAATCTATTTATTCCAAATATATTATGGAACAAACACTAAACACCACAAATTACAATTATGGTTCAACGTTTTATAAGTTTTACTATTCGCAGGGCAGTATTTAAAAAAATAATCCTCGGATTACCATTCATTGAAATATTTTTAATGGCAAGTTCAAATTCTTCTGACATTGGAATTATATTACGTTCATTAATAAATGGCGCGAAACGTTTGCCCCATTCAATCTCATCATGATTAAGGTAAACCATTTGCATTTTTTTCATATTGAAAATAAAATACTCGCGAACTAGCCTGAGTGCTGCATGGAAATATAATTTCTGTTTATCGCGCCCTATTTTCGCCATTTCCTCTGCCCAATTAATCAATGACGGAATATGCCTTGAGTAAGCCATGCGCATCATTTCCTGAAATTTGGAAAAATAAAACTGTTCATTCTCGTCAGGGGTTAAAAAACTGATTGCTTTTAAATAATTTCCATTTGAAAGATGAATAGCATCGATAATTATATCGTGCTCAGCGCCTAAATCCAATAACGCCTTTTTCAGTGGTTCTTTTTCAATAAAAGGTATTTTGTTTAGTTGTACTCTCGAACGTATTGTAGGGATAATTTCTTCTTCGTTTTCGGCAACAAAAAGAAACAGTGTTTTGTTTGGTGGTTCCTCAATAAGTTTCAGTAGTTTATTCGAGCAACTGATATTCATTTTTTCAGGCTGCCATATTATCATTACTTTAAAATCAGACTCGAAAGATTTCAGGCTTAATTTCCGGTAAATTGAGTCACTTTCTCTTTCGTAAATCATTACTTGTGCATTTCCTGCATCTATGTAATTAAGCCACTGGCTCAGGCTGAAATAGTGGCTTTTCAATACCATTTCACGCCATTCTTTAATAAAAGAGTCGCTAATAGGGTTTTTATATTTCGGGGAATTAAAAACAGGAAACACGAAATGCAGGTCAGGGTGTATCAATTTCTTATATTTACGGCACGACGGACAAGTTCCACATGAATCGTTTTCGCCACGATTACCACAAGAAATATACTGTGCATAAGCCAATGCCAAACCCAAAGCTCCGGTTCCTTCATGCCCTAAAAACAGTTGTGCGTGACTAACTCTGTCTTCTTGTACCGAACGGATTAGTCGCTGTTTGATATTTTCCTGTCCTATTACTTCACTGAAAAACATGTTCCAAAAATAACTTTAATCCTTAAAATATCAGATTTATAACTTCAAATAAATAACAAAATTTTAAAATCTTGCAACACACAATATTACACATTGATATTAAAACTTAAAAACAGAATTTTAAAATTTCAGGTTATTTCAATATTAAATTATTTTTAAGCATATTTTACACGTTATTTACACATAATATATTTCTTACATTTGATTGATTTTTCTATTTTTCTAAAATTTTAAATAAAAAACACGAAATGCAAACAATTAGTAATTACGATTTTAAAAATAAAAAGGCGCTTATTCGCGTTGATTTTAACGTACCGCTAAATGAAAATTTTGAAATTACTGATGATACCCGTATGACGGCTGCTGTACCAACTATAAAAAAGGTTATGGAATCAGGTGGTTCGTCTATTATCATGTCTCACTTTGGCCGCCCAAAATATGGGCCGGAAGATAAATATTCAATGCGTCATTTAGTTAATCATTTATCAGGGTTACTTGGTAAGGAGGTTAAACTTGCTCCCGATTGTATTGGCGACAAGGTGAAAGAAATGGCAGCTGCTCTGAAGCCGGGTGAAGCATTACTCCTTGAAAACCTTCGTTTCCACAAGGAAGAAGAAGGAGGAGACGAAAGTTTCGCTGGTAAATTAGCCGAATTGGGTAATTGCTGGATTAACGACGCTTTCGGAACTGCCCACCGTGCACACGCTTCGACAGCAGTAATAGCAAAATTCTTTCCTAACGACAAAATGTTTGGCTACTTAGTTGAGAGCGAGATAAAAAGTATTGATAAAGTAATGGCAAACCCTGTTCGTCCAATGACTGCAATTATGGGAGGGGCTAAGATTTCAACTAAAATCACAATTATTGAGAATATGCTTAACAAAGTAGATAATCTTATTATTGGTGGTGGTATGATTTTTACTTTCGTGAAAGCCATGGGTGGTGATATTGGCGCTTCGCTATGCGAAAACGATTACCTTGAATTGGCAAAAACAATTATTAAAAAAGCAAAAGAAAAGAGTGTAAACCTCATTATTGCTTCTGATTGTTTGGCAGCCGACAAATTTGCCAACGATGCCAACATCGAAATATGTCCGACAAGCAACATTAAAGACGGCTGGATGGGATTGGATGTAGGCCCTGAAACTATAAAAATTTTTAAAGAAGTTATTGGTAGTTCTAAAACGATTCTCTGGAACGGGCCTGCCGGTGTATTTGAAATGGATACTTTTTCAGCCGGCACAAAAGCTATTGGAGACGCAGTAGCTAAATCAACCAAAGAAGGCGCTTTTTCGCTGGTGGGTGGTGGTGATTCGGTTGCCGCTGTAAATAAATTTGGAATGGCTGATGACGTATCATATATTTCAACTGCCGGAGGCGCACTGCTTGAATATCTTGAAGGGAAAGCCCTTCCGGGAATTGCAGCAATAAGAGAATAATAATGTTATTTTAATAAGTCTGCTTACAAAAATGTAATACGAAACAATTTCTATAATTGACCTGATGTATTAAAAACAATAAAGTATAAAAAAATGGGAAGCCAGTTTTACAGGCTTTCCATTTTTTATTTGGTCTGAGTTGAATTTAAAATGTTAATTTTGCGGATGTAAAACAAAAATTTCAAGAATGGTTTCTGAGTTGAGATACAATGCCAGAGGGGTTTCTGCTTCAAAAGAAGATGTCCATGAGGCTATTAAAAATATTAACAAAGGTTTGTTCCCTAATGCTTTTTGCAAAATTATCCCTGATATTTTAGGCGGTGAACCCGATTGGTGCAACATTATGCACTCTGATGGAGCGGGAACAAAATCGTCGCTTGCATACATGTACTGGAAAGAAACCGGCGATATTTCGGTATGGAAAGATATTGCCCAGGATGCACTGATTATGAATGTTGACGATTTACTTTGTGTAGGCGCTACAGATAATATACTGGTTTCGTCCACTATAGGAAGGAACAAAAACAATATTCCCGGCGAAATAATCTCAGCTATAATTAACGGCACAGAAGAATTACTCGATAACCTTAGGAAAACCGGAATAAGTATTTACTCAACAGGCGGCGAAACAGCCGATATAGGCGATTTAGTACGCACCATAGTTGTCGATTCAACAGTTGTTTGTCGAATGAAGCGTGCTGATGTGATTTCGGCCGATAAAATTTCAGCAGGGAATGTAATTGTAGGACTTTCATCAACCGGACAGTCGATATACGAAACAAAATACAACGGGGGAATAGGTAGCAACGGGTTAACTTCGGCACGCCATGATATTTTTTCTAAATATCTCGCTGAAAAATATCCTGAAAGTTTTGATCCTGAAATTCCCTCAGAATTAGTTTATTCAGGACAATGCAAATTAACCGATAACATTGAAAAACTGGGAACTGATGTGGGGAAACTGGTTTTATCGCCTACGAGAACATACGCACCAGTCGTCAAAAAAATCCTGAATAAATTCAGGAACCAAATTTCAGGTATGATCCATTGCTCTGGAGGAGCACAAACAAAAGTACTTAATTTTGTTAGAGATGTACATGTAATAAAAGATAATATGTTCACAGTTTCGCCACTTTTTGAACTTATTCACGAACAATCGGGAACAGAATGGAGTGAAATGTACAAAGTGTTTAATATGGGACACCGTTTTGAGATTTACACAAAACCTGAGTTTGCTGAAGAAATAATTTCAATTTCAAAATCGTTCAACATTGATGCTAAAGTTATTGGCAGGATTGAGCCTTTCAATGGACAAAAATTAACCATCATATCCGATAAGGGAACTTACTTTTATTAGTTTCACAAAAACCCAAAACCTCCCCTCACAGAATTATATCAATCTTATTAATCCTGTTCCTTAGAAAAAATAAAAAATGGCACAATACGAATTACTTGAAAAATATGAATCAATAAAGCATAGGTTTGAAGAGATTCAGCAACAGATAACCGATCCGGCAATAATGTCGGACATGAAACGATATGTAAAACTCAACCAGGAATATAAAAACCTCGAAAAATTAGTTGGTGTGTTCCGTGAATATAAAAATATGGTTGAAAGTATTGTTTCGGGAAATGAAATACTTAAACAAGAAACTGATTCGGAATTACGCGAAATGGCTTTGGAAGAGATAGAAATGGCAGAAAAGATGATACCCGACAAAGAAAAAGAAATAAAATTTCTGCTGGTTCCGGCTGATCCGCAAGACAGCAAAAATGCTATACTTGAAATACGTGCCGGTACTGGAGGCGATGAAGCCAGTATTTTTGCCGGCGATCTTTTTCGCATGTATTCAAAATTTATAGAGCAAAAAGGCTGGCGAATGGAAATAACAAACATCAGCGAAGGGACTTCAGGCGGATACAAGGAAATTGTTGCAAAAGTTACTGGCGAAGGTGTTTATGGTATCTTGAAGTACGAATCGGGAGTGCACCGTGTTCAGCGTATCCCTCAAACAGAAACACAGGGGCGTGTACATACTTCGGCTGCAACTGTTGCTGTTTTACCGGAAGCTGAAGAATTTGATGTTGAACTTAAAGAGTCTGACATCAGAAAAGACACCTACTGCTCTTCAGGACCGGGCGGACAGTCGGTAAATACTACTTACTCAGCTATTCGTTTAACACACATTCCAACCGGAATTGTAGTAACCTGTCAGGACGAAAAGTCGCAATTAAAAAACCTTGCTAAAGCTATATCTGAATTACGTACACGTATTTACAACATGGAATATCAAAAATATATCGATGAAATTTCACTGAAACGTAAAACAATGGTTTCAACCGGTGATCGCTCGGCAAAAATACGCACATATAACTGGCCGCAGGGGCGTGTTACCGATCACAGAGTTAATCTTACACTGTACAATTTGCAAGCCGTTATAAATGGTGAAATAAATGAAATTATAGAAAAACTGATGGTTGAGGAAAATGCCGCAAAATTAAAAGAATCCGAAATTTAAAAGAATAATAGCCTTTATCGTTTACCTGAAAAATTAAGGATGAAAAGGAACTGTACAAAAATAAAATTTTAAATTTTTACATCTTTTCTACTTAGGGAATTAATATCAGACAATGAATTACCAAAAACTTACCGAACAAATAAAAATTAAACGCAGTTTTCTGTGCGTAGGACTTGATACTGACATACTTAAAATCCCAAAACATCTGCTTAACAATTCTGACCCTGTTTTTTCATTCAACAAGGCAATAATTGATGTTACTGCCGGATTTTCAGTTGCATACAAACCCAATATAGCCTTTTATGAGAGTTTAGGCTGGCAGGGTTGGAAAAGTCTCGAAAAAACAGTTGAATACGTGCGTGAAAAATATCCGGACATTTTTATGATTGCCGATGCAAAGCGCGGCGACATTGGAAATACATCGAATTTATATGCCCGTACTTTTTTTGAAAAACTTGAATTCGATGCAGTAACAGTTTCTCCATATATGGGCGAAGATTCAGTAAAGCCATTTATAGGTTATCCCGAAAAATGGGTTATTTTACTGGCACTAACTTCAAATAAAGGAGCCGCTGATTTTCAATTTTTGAAAGATGAAAAAAGCTGCAACAGGCTTTTCGAATCGGTATTAAAGACTTCGCAGGCATGGGGAACTTATGAAAATATGATGTATGTTGTTGGGGCTACCAAAGCCGAAAAATTAAAAGAAATAAGACAGATTATTCCCGAACATTTTATTTTGGTTCCCGGTATTGGAGCACAGGGTGGCAGTTTACAGGAAGTAGCTGTAAATGGATTAAACAGCCGGTGCGGACTTCTGGTAAATTCTTCACGCGGAATTATTTATGCTTCGAAAGAAACTGATTTTGCCGAAAAAGCAGGAGAAGCTGCAAAAGAAATCCAGCAGGAAATGGAAAAACTTCTGAAAACAGCGAACCTTATTTAACAGCAGATAAATATTAAGAACTGCTAAAACCATAAGATGGTGCCCAAATACTTTTGAACACCATCTTGTTATCAGTATGTCTATCCGAAAATAACTTAAAATATTCAATTTTATGTAATATGATCGGATTTTTAGACAAGCCTATTTCTAAATATTATTTCAGCCTGTAGCCAATGCCAAACTGGGCAACTTGATTGAGTGATTTATTCATACTATCGTAAATTTCTATAAGGCCAATGTTACAACGTCCCGAAACAGAAAACCGGTTACCGAGTTTGTAAGAAAGCCCAACGGCAATCGCAACATCGAACTTTTCGTAATGGTCATAATAACTAACTGACGATTCCACGTTATTGATAGACCTTTTTTCTTTTGACGAAATCATATATCCTAACTGCGGCCCAAGGTCGATGCTCAATTTTTTTGCCACATACAGTTTTGCCAATACAGGAAGAACGATATAGTCGTTTTTAACAGTATGTTTATATTTATAAGTGTTAGACTCATAAATGAATGATGAACCAGATTCCCTATCCCCCATCATTGAATAAAGGAGTTCGCCCTGTATGCCGATAAAATTATTAAAAGTGTGTTCGGCAAACACGCCTGCGTGTATTCCGGGGCGTAGATTGTGTATATCTGAAACGCCTCCGTTAATACGCGCCAAATTCAGACCGCCTTTTATACCAAATTCTGTTTTGCTTTCCTGTGCAAAAATTGCAGTTGAAAATAAAATACATAATACTGATAAACTTTGGGTTATTAATATCTTTCTCATTATTGAAATGTTTTAATAGTGAACATAATTATATCAAACAGTATCCTTACATTCACTTATTTTTAAAGAATATATTACCGTTGAAATAACTCTACAAACAGATTATCCGGTAATCGATAATTTAATCTGCCCCACATAATATTTCGTGGTAGAATTATGAATTAATTTTTATTTTTCCATAGGCAATCGTATTCAGGTTTCAGTGTATAGTGTTATTTTTAACTGACAAAATTTTTTAACATTTTTTTGAAAAAAACAGTTCAATTCCTAATTTTTGTCTTCTATCAGCCTGTTTTTCAGTTTACAGGATATAAACACAGAAATTACTCCGCAAACAACAAGCATAAGAACTGGAATTGTATAATCGTATGTTTCTTCACCTGCCCTTATTGCCGTTAATTTATCTCTGTTGGTTAAATCAAGTACTGCACCAATTCCCCAAAAGAACAAGCCCAAGCCCCAGTTTTGAATCGTAAACATAATTGCATAAGCTGTTCCTAATCTACTTTCAGGAACAATTTTAGCAACCGACGGCCACATGGCAGCCGGCACCAACGAAAATGCTATACCAAGACAAAACAGTCCCAAATATCCCATAAAAACATTTTGAAACATTGCAAGCGAAATATGTGAAAACACCAACAGTATGGATCCCAATATCATAAGCGACGCAGCTTTCCTTTTTTTATCAACATAATTCCCAAAAATTGGCGTAAACAGAATAGTTCCTAATGGAATCAAGCTTGTTGTTTTAGGACCATTTTTCAACCAAACGGCAAAAGTATCTTTTAAGGCATAAATGAATGCTACAAATAAAGCAACAATAACCAAAATAATAATTCGTTTAATTGACCTTGATTTGACTTGAGCAGGAATGAGCGTAAACGACAATGCAAAAACAAAAAGCCCGATATAAATACTAACTGTCCCCAGCGTTGTACTACCGAATAAAGTAATTGAACCAGCTCCTTCGGGTAAAGTACTGGAAAATCCGAATTTATTAACAAACAGGTCGGCAGCATACTGAATAAACGGAAAAACTGCAGCATAAAACACCGTACACAGCAATGTTATATAAATGAATGAGGAGTTCTGAATCAATTTTAAAATGTCAGAAAACTTGAATTCTTCTTTTGTTTCGCTTTCATTTATAACTCCCTCTTCTTGCCTGTCGAGTTTGACATCAAAAATCAGGTAAACAATGAACATTATAATGGCAATACCAATTAATGTTGCAGCAAAAACTATGGCGGGCGACACTGAATTTACAGATAAATCGGGAGCAACTGCAATACCAAGTGCAGAACCAAGTCTTCCCAATCCCATGTTAATAGCCATAGCCAGGGCAAGTTCATACCCTTTAAACCATTTAACTATAGTGCGAGTTACTACAACGCAGGTTACTTCAAGTCCCACGCCAAAGCAAATACGGCCAACAATCATCACAGTTAACATTGTTTGGTGTTCGTAGCCAAAAAAACCTGTTGAAGCCATTGCACTTAAAGCACCACCAATGGCAGCAATGACACCAAAGAGCAAACCTGCAAATCTAATTCCCCATTTATCGAGAATAATACCACCAATAATAATCATACCTGCCATATTAGCAATGGTGGTAGCCCCTATCAGCCGGCCAAACTCCTCGCTGGTGAAACCCATACCCGACTCCATTAGAGGTTTCAATCCACCGTAAAAATCCTGAAACCAGTATGTGGCAAATGTTAATCCACTTATAAGGAATAATGCAAACCATCTCATTTGTGCCGAGCTATTCAGTGCTTGCCTGATTTTATTCATTTGCCTTGTTTTAAGCCATACAATTTTGTTTTACCGTAGCTGACAGTAATATATATTATTTTTTAAAAAACGACTTTATAGCGCCTGTTTCTGTATGAAATTCCAATCCGTAATTACCGAGAATAAATTCCTCTGGAACTGGGGCTACTTCGCCAAACTGTGTTATGGTAGTTCTTGCTGTAGCCAAAGTTTTTAATTCGTATATTACATTAATTGTTGCCACTCCCGGCATACGGTAATAAATTCCGCTTGTTCCTGCCGAGGTGTTTTCCGGCCTTGCCGTATCTGTGTATTTTTCCGACAGGATTTTATCGGGATCAATTTTCAACATAACCGGTTTTCCTGAAAGATCAGAGGCGGGTACTACCCCATTTTCATCAGAAATACGAAAAACAACATCTCCTCTTTCAGACGAAGCGCCGGGGATATAGTCGAAACTGAAAATTTCTTCTTTAAAAGTTGTATGTCCTGTAAACAGGCTTAAATAATTAGTTTCGATTTTTTCCAATTCTTTCAAACTTTCCTTGTATGCATTACCATCGGGGTGAAATTCATCAAATAACCCGGCAACCATTTCGTAGCGGGCTAACCGGCTGTTTAAAACACGTGTGGCAGCTTCAGCTGCCTTTTGGTTTATATTAACACGAATTGGTTGGTAATTGTTTGTTGAATCGCCTTGCTCGTACATAGGTGTATAGTTAAAACTTGAAAATTGAAAAACGTCTTCCGATATCTGGTTAGAAATCAGGTTATTGGTTATTACCGCTGTTTTTCCATTTACGGTATTGTTTGTGTTAATGCCGGCCAAAACACCGCTATTTGTTAAGTTTAATAAAAAAGAGGCATTTCCCACAGCTCTGTAAACATGATCGGGATCGGGTTCCGAGAAAGTTTCAATAGCTACATCTTTAATGTACCATCTCGCCGAACTTCTTGTTTTAGCTCCGGTAATTCCAAGTAATTGCTCGGCATACGGAGCATACGGACCAGGCTCAAAGGTTTCTTTCACAATATTTACTTTCAAGCGGATGCCGGTACGCGGCAAAGCGTAAGTTATTCCTTCGGGTGGTGCAGCAACAACAGTTGTTGCTGGTGCATCTCTTCTGTCTCTTTGTCCAAAAACCGGATTTAGTAAAATGGTAGCTAAAATTATCAGAATTGTTTGTTTCATTTTGTATATATTTTCAATTTAATTTCAATACTTATAGTAAACACTTTAGAGTTGCAAAATAATTTTAAATTAGATGAAAATTCGCCACAGTAAATCGAGGCTCTTTTCATAAATCTGAATCATAAAAGTAACGATTTTATAATGTAATTCAATAAAAACATTTGTGCCGTGAGTTAAAAAAGGTTATTTCATGACGGACATAAAAGCCTTTCCCATAAAATCAATAATATCGCTGGAAATTAATGCGTATTCCGATTTTTCGGAAGCGGCCATATCTCCTGCCAAACCATGGATAAAAACACCTGCTTTTGCAGCATTTTCGGGTGATATTTTTTGAGCTAACAAACCAAGAATTATTCCTGTTAATACATCTCCGCTGCCGGCGGTAGCCATTCCCTGATTTCCGGTTGAATTAAAAAATAACTTGCCATTGGGTGTGGCAATGGTAGTAAAAGCTCCTTTTAGCACAACCACAACTTTATATTGTTTTGCAAATAACAACTGTTTTACGATTCTTTCATAAGAATTTGCAGAATTACCTGCCAGTCTTTGAAATTCGCCCAAATGCGGTGTAAGAATTGAATTGTCAGGAAGTTTTTCGAGCCATTCCTTATTTTCCGATAGAATATTCAGTCCGTCGGCATCAATAACCAATGGCATATTTACTTTTTCAAGCAGTTTGTAAAATGCCTGCTGTGTATTGTATTGCTTATCGATACCGGGACCAATTCCTATGGCTGAAAAAATATCCAATTCTGGAAATTCAGAATTACACTTATCGATACTTGCCAAAGCTTCGGGTACTGCCGCCTGAATTATGTTATAACCAGTTTGCGGCACATGCGTTGTAAGTAATCCTGTTCCGGCGCGTAAACAGGCTTTCGACGCTAAAACCGCCGCACCCATTTTACCGGAACTGCCTGCAATGAGCAGGGCATGTCCAAATGTACCTTTGTGTGCAAATTTCGGACGTGTATGAATAATTTCCTGAATATCTTCTTTCTCAAGAAAAAAGAAATCAGACTGAATTTGTTTTATTCCCTCGGGATGCAAACCAATAGGGAGGACTTTCCATTTGCCAGTAAAAATTTCGTTTTCAGCAAATAAAAAACTTATCTTGGGAAATTGAAACGTAAGCGTAAAATCTGCTCTAACTGTATTATCCTTAGTATTTGCAGTGTTGTTCTCGGTCATCAATCCACTTGGTATGTCGATTGAAACTACGGTATTTTTTCTTTCGTTAATTTTTTGAACAGTAACGGCAGACAGGCCTTCGAGCCTACGGTTAAGTCCCGAACCGAACAGTGCGTCTATAATTATGTCGGTTTGGCCAATTTCGGGGAAATAATTATCTGATTTTATAAATTTATGATAAACCTTGCCTTGCTTTACAAGCCTTTCGTAATTAAGAACTGAAGAATTTGACGGTTTATTTCCGGAATCAACTGTATAAACTTCGCATATAAAACCGAGTTCGGCTAACTGGCGTGCAACAGCCAATGCGTCAGCGCCGTTATTTCCACTGCCTGCAAAAAAAACCATTTTCTGCTCCTGATTAAAATTTTTCACAAGCCAGCGAGTAACCTGCGCGGCTGCTCTTTCCATTAAATTAATATCGGAAACAGGTTCATTTTCAATAGTAAATTTATCGAGCTCTGATATTTGTTTTGAGGTAAAAAGTTTCATTTCAATTTATTTGCCCGTAAAATGTGCAAATTAACAATTAATAATTTACAATTAACAAAGATGATAGGTTGTTCAGGCAGATTCTTTTACCGCCCTTTAGGTTTGTTGCAGAAGATATGCAACAAGGGGATTTACCGTACCAAAAGATTAACAAAAGTGGTGCCGGCTGTTCACCGGCACTAACACTAATAATCATTTGCATAAACAAATAAACACTCCAGCAAATATACGTATATGTTTTTTTATTTCCAAATTATTTTCGGATAACTGTTAAATGCAATATTAAACCTTAATAATGTTGTTTTTTATTCCGAATTTAATCAAATCAACCATGTTTTTCAAGTTTAATTTCTGCATTAAGTGGTTTTTGTGCGTCTCAACAGTACGAATACTTATAAAAAGCTGCTCTGCAATTTCCCTGTTAGACAAACTTTCGCCCATTAACTTCAAAATTTGAACATGTCTGGCGCTCAACCGGGGTATTTCGGGCTTTATGGCGTCGCTATTGTTAAATGCCGTATGCGCACCCTGTTTACCGCTGAAGTATTCGTGTTCGGAATGTAAAGAATAAACGGCTTCGGTTAAGTCGTTGGGCGTAGAAGTCTTTCCTAAAAAACCTTTCACTCCGTTTCTTATTATTTTGGAAATCATTTTTTCATCGTCAACAGCCGATATAACAAGAATCTTTACCTTTGGATTGAACGCCTTTACATGGGCAATAAGATTAAAGTTCCGCACCGAATTTTCGTGCATGTTAAAAATCAAAATATCCACATCAATGTTTTCCAGCTCCTCAAATAAGCCGTCTATACTGCGGCATAAAAGCAACACATTGAAATTCTGATTCTGTAAAACCAGTAGCGAAATTGCCTGTAACGAAATAATATGTTCATCCAAAACAGCAATATCAATAATTTTTGAATCTTCGTTAACGTTTTTCATTTAGATTAATGGCTCGACATTCAGGTACGGCAATTTTTTGTCTGAAAAATTGAATATTCCCAAAAATACTCATTTTTATACACATAATACCCGTTCATTGTTATTTAAAAATTATAAAAAATTAACTTATAATTTGGCAAACAGAATATTGTGTTATATTTGTACCGAATATTAAAAAATTAACTCTATAATTTATGCCAGTAAAAATGAGATTGACGCGGCATGGCCGCAAACGTTATGCCTACTATCACATAGTGATAGCAGATAGCAGGGCGCCACGAGATGGCAGGTACGTTGAAAGGATTGGCTCATATAATCCCAATACAAATCCTGCTACTATAGATCTCGATTTTGAAAAAGCTTACAATTGGCTTTTAAAAGGTGCACAACCGACTGATACTGTAAAGGCAATTTTATCGAACGAAGGCGTTCTTTACAAAAAACACCTTATGGGTGGAGTAAAAAAAGGAGCTTTTGATGAAGCTGAAGCAGAAAAACGTTTTGAGAAATGGATTGCAGACAAGAATGCAAAACTGCAAATCAAACTCGAACGTTTATCAAGCGACGAAGCATTAGCCACGAAAAAACAACTCGAAGCCGAAACTAAAATTAAAGAAGAACGGGCCAAAGTTATTGCCGCTAAAAATGCAGAATTAGCCACCGAAGCCGAAGCATTGGCAGAGCAAACCCAGGAAGAACAGCTTGGCAGTGTAGAACCAGCCACCGATAACGAAGTAGCTGCCGAAACAGAACAAGTTCAAAAAGAAGAAAGCACCGAGTCTTAAGCAAGGCACATCGTCTGGAAAACAAAAGACCACCAGCCCAAAAGGTTGGTGGTCTTTTTTGTTATTTCCCGTTAAAATATAGCTATATTTGTTCTATGGAAACAATACCCAAAGCAAACTGTACACAAATAGGATTCATCAGAAAAACACATGGAGTAAGAGGCGAACTGATTCTCGATTTCGACCCCGTGTTTGAATCGTCCCTGTCGAAAAGCAAACGGTTATTTTTAGAAATAGACGGGCTTTTAGTCCCTTTCTTTATTAGCGATGAAGGATTGTGGATTAAATCATCAAAATCGGCCATAGTAAAACTCGACTGGGTTGACAGTGAAGAATACGCATGCCGCCTCAGAAACAGCTCCGTATTCATTTATTCATCCGAAATAATTCCAGAAGAAGAAGACAACGCTCTCTGTTTTGAAAATTATTTAATAGAAGACGAAACGCTCGGTGCAATAGGCGTAATAACCCAAACTAACAACTACTCAGGCAATGTAGTATTTACCGTTCTCAAAGGAAATAACGAACTTCTAATATCATTTAATGTTGAACTGCTCGTGTCGGTCGATGAGCAAAAAAGAATTATTAAACTCAACCTTCCAAATGGGTTAATTGACCTGTAATGCTTTTACCCTGTTAACAAACAATGTAATACCAATACCGAAAAAACCAATCACAGCGTACGAATATCTTAGCCCGAAAGCTTCGGCAATAAACCCTATTAACGGCGGCCCCATCAAAAAGCCAAGAAAACTCACTCCTGCAACAGTTGCCAACGCTATTCCGGGTGGAATTTTGCCATGTTTCCCCGCAGTACTGTAAACGGTAGGCACAATACTCGAAACACCAAGGCCAACCAGCATAAAGGCAATGGTACTTGGAACTAAGTAAGGAAAAATAACCGATGTGAAAAGCCCACCCGAAATCATAACTCCGCAAATTTGCATCAGCAGCCTTCTCCCAATTTTCGAAATAAGGTAATCAGCTAAAAAACGACCCATAGCCATCATAATCATAAACGAAGTGTAACCAAGAATCACCAACGACTCTGGCGCTTTAACAACATCTTTAAAATAAACGCCGCTCCAGTCAAACATTGCTCCTTCGCTGGCCATACTGAAAAAACCTATAATGCCCAACTGAAGAAGAATACTGTCGGGTTTCATAAAGAATTTTCTTCTTGGTTCATTACTTTTCTTATCGGGTTCGGTACGTATCAAATACGGGTAATTTATTTTTATGATAACCAATATAGCTGCAACTATAAATACAAAATGCCAAAAAGGAACTATTTTAAGGTTTATCATTAACATCCCGATAATTGCTCCGGTAAAACCAGCAAGGCTCCATCCTCCATGTAGCGATGCCATAATTGGCCTGCCATAAAGGCGTTCTGCAGCAACACCCTGTGTGTTTACCGAAATATTGCACATATTTCCGGTTACGCCAAAAAGAAAAAGTACAACTGCCAGTTGCCAACTTGCATGTACCAATCCTATACAGCTTAAAACAACAATATAAGCGGGTAAAGCAAATTTTAAAATGTTATGGCTGCCAAAACGGGTTACAAGTTTGCCGGAAAAAGGCATCATTAAAAACTGTCCAACCGGTAAAGCGAATAGTATGCTTCCAAAAACGCCGTCGCTAAGTTGTAGCGTTGTTTTTATTTGTGGTATTCGGCTTGCCCACGAAGCAAAAGCCAATCCCATACAAAAATAAACCATAGACACTGCAATGCGTGCCCTCTTTTTATTGATATCCAATGTGAGTTCTTGTGTTTTAGCCGGTGTAATTTCAGTCATTTACAGTTTTCTGGAATTTTTCGCCGCAAAGTTATGATTTGAAGTTAACAAAACATTTTTTACCTGAATTACATGCAAAACATTAAGAAATTGAAAACTTATTTGCCATACTTTGAATAACCGGCAACGCAAAACATTGTCCGAATTTACCAAGCAATAAGAAAAATACATAATAGAAAACGACAACACAAAGTATCCGGTCTGTAATAAATGAATGTGTGTGTTTCTGGTTTTTATTCTCCAATGACACCTGCCTCATGAGCAGCTTTAGACAGGAAAAAATCGGCTTTCAGTTTTTCGATAACTTCCTTAACACTACGTATTTTGTCTGACAGATAAGCATTGCTGCCCGCAAAGGCATATCCTTTTTTCATATTGCCTTTGGCCGCATTGTAAAGCGCTTTGATTATGCAATACGGGCTTCTGGTATAATCGCATGTTTTTATGCAATTAAAAGGACACGAATTTGGCTTTTCTTTCCCCTCAGCTACGCTTCGTATAAACTCGCTGTCAAAAGCGCGTCCCGGCATACCAACAGGGCTTTGAATTATACGCATGTCTTCCTTGTTGGAATTTATATAAACTTTCTTAAATTCCAGCGAAGCGTCGCACTCTTCGGTCGGCACGAATATAGAGCCCATTTGTACTGCCGATGCTCCCAACTCCATAAACCGTGCAATATCTTCACCGGTCATTATGCCTCCGGCCGCAATTACAGGTATATTTTTAATGTTGGTATAACTTTTTGTTACCTCCACCACTTCCGGAATAAGATGTTCAAGCGAATAGTTTTCATTTTCTATTTGCTCGGTTTTGAATCCAAGATGTCCTCCTGCTTTAGGGCCTTCTACGACTATTGCATCGGGCAAATAATTGTAATTTGCCAACCATTTTTCGCAAATTAACCGCGCCGCGCGGGAAGATGAAACTATAGGAACAAGTTGTGTTTTGCTTTCTTCTGTTAAGTAAGATGGCAAGTCGAGCGGAAGCCCTGCGCCTGCAAAAATCACATCAATTTTTTCTTTAACTGCTGTTAGCGCCATATCCTTAAAGTTGGAAAGCGCCACCATTATATTGACACCAATAATACCATAGGTCTTTTCACGGGTTTTGCGTATTTCTTCCTTCAGTGCATAAATACATTTCTCAATGTATGTTCCATTGTATTCAGGATAAAGCAATCCAAGCCCTGCCGCCGAAATAACTCCAACACCGCCTTCATTGGCTACTGCCGAGGCCAACCCGCTTAAGGACACGCCAACACCCATGCCTCCCTGTATTATGGGGAGCTTTATTTCATATTTGCCAATAAAAAATGATTTCATTTCACAACGTTGTTCAAATTGAATAACTTAAAAAGTTGCAAGGTAAAATAAATATAATAATTGATTTACTTTGTTTGACAAAAATGTAGTAATTATTTATTGTAGCCTGTACAATTAATAATTGATGCTATCAAATTTGTTGTTTTATCAATACCTAATACCGAAGTATTAACACATAAGTGATATGATTCTGCGGCACCCCAAGTTTTGTTGGTGTAGAAATTATAGTATGCGGCACGTTTTTTATCTAATTTTTCCAATACACTTTTTGCTGTTTTTGATGGTATCCCTAAGCGTTCTGTAATACGGGCAATACGGTCTTCAATATTAGCGGTAACAAAAATATTAAAACAACTTGTATTTTCGCGCAAAATGTAGTCAGCGCAACGCCCCACAAATACACACGACTGTTTTTCAGCCAATGAACGTATAACGTCGCTTTGTATCTTGAACAGTGTGTTGTTTGTAAGATAATTATTTTCCAAATCACTTGAATCCATAATGTTTTTGCCGATACGAAAAAAATGTCCCAAAAATCTTGGATGACGTCTTTCGTCAGCTTGCTCGAAGAATTCGGCAGACAATCCGCTTTCCTTCGATGCAAGGTTTATTAACTCTTTGTCGAAAAAACCAAAATTTAGCTTACCGGCAAGTTTTTCACCCACCAATAATCCGCCGCTTCCAAACTGGCGACCGATATTAATGATTGTGTTATTCATTTTTTAGTTTTTTAAGTTGGAAAAATAACATTGTTGAGGCGATTATTAATGATATACTGTCTGAAATTGGGAATGAGTACCAAACGCCGTATATTCCGTAAAATTTTGGCAGAATCAACAATAGCGGCAAAAAGAAAATAAGTTGCCGTGTTAATGATAAAAATATGGATATTTTTGATTTTCCTATACTTTGAAAAAAGTTTGTGATAACCACCTGAACACCAATAATAGGAAAGGTTAAAAAAACTAAACGTAAACCGACTACGGCATCATTTATAAAAGTTTCTTCGGTTGTGAAAATAGACGCCACCGTTCTTGGAAACAATTCTACCACAATAAAACCAAAAATAAGCGCCAGTGTTGCCAAAAAAATTGTTTTTTTCAATGTTTCTATTGTACGGCCATATTGTTTTGCTCCATAATTGTAACCCACAATCGGTTGCATACCCTGATTCAATCCAAATACTATCATAAAAAATAAATACGACATGCGATTTACAATGCCATAAGCTCCTACGGCATAATTACCGCCATATTTCATTAACCCGTAATTTATCGCAATAACAATCATACAAGAAGCCGTATTTATAAAAAACGGTGAAAGCCCAATGGAAAGCATTTCTGTCACAATACGCCTTTTCAAACTAAAAATTGATTTCTCAATGTAAATAAGATTTTTTCTGTTACAAAAAAACCGGAGTTGCCATATAAACATTATAGCCTGCGAAATAACCGTAGCCATCGCACTGCCTCTAATTCCTAATTTGAAAACAAAAATAAACAAAGGATTTAACGCCATGTTAATCAATACTGTTCCTATGATAGATATCATTGCCATTCTCGGATTTCCTAACGAACGTAAGGTCATATTAAATCCTACATACAGATTTGTCAACACATTACCGAGTAGTATAATTTTCATAAAATCACGGGCATAAATAATTGTTTCTTCGCTTGCGCCAAAAAAATACAGTATTGGATCAAGAAATAACAGTGTAATTACAGAAAAAAGAATACCAATAATTACTGTTAATACCAAAATATTACCCAAAATAAGCTTTGCCGAATCGTAATCTTTTTGCCCCATACGTATCGAGAGTAGTGTGGCTCCACCTAATCCCGCCAGTGAACCAAATGCCACAGAAAGGTTCATTAACGGAAAACTTATTGCCAAACCGGAAATTGCCATTGCTCCAACACCGTGACCGATAAAAATACTGTCGGTTATATTATATAACGATGCTGCCGTCATTGCAATAATAGACGGTATGGAATATTTCCTCAACAATTTGTTGATTTTTTCCGTGCCTAATTCAAGAGTAGAAATTGATTGCATTCAGATTTGATTTGACCACAAATTTACATAATATTTCGTGGTAAAATAATCAAATATGAGTGTTTGTGTTTATCAAAAAAAGAAGGCAGGCCTGTAAGCCGGGTTCTGTTCTTCCGGATATCACAAAGTGATTACCGGAAACTTTATCATTTATCTAGCCGAGATATCACTATCTCAGTCCTGCAGCCTACCCCTCCTGACTTTCTTTAATTAAGAATAACGAAACGGGCATTTCGCTGTTTACCGCAACAACGATAAACAATCAGGATATACTTGACTTTGCAACCCATGAGACGTACGGTTAATGATGTTACCATCAATACCGGTGCGCTTTTACCGCACCTTTTCACCCGTTCCCTGATGTTATCGTCAAGGTGGTTATTTTCTGTTACGTTGCTATCCTTTTTCAAAGATCTTCCCGTTAAGAAGCACGGTGCCCTGTGTTGCCCGGACTTTCCTTACTGATCGAAAAAATATCAGCACGATAAAGCGGCCTGCCGCCGCAAAGGTACAAAAAAATAGAAGAATATCTCGCCTACGGTATTTCAATGAATTACTATTTAATAACAAATCATAAAAAAGTCAAAATCAAGGTTTATTTTAAGAAATAGCGAGGATTGATATTAATTTGTGAAAATATTATGCATTTTTTCTTGGAAGTTACAAAACTCATTTTTACTTTTACTCAAGATTCAATTTTATTGAACTCAAACTTTTATTATGGTTTTTATTTATTTCCCAAGAAGTGGCACTACGGTTTGCTCCCGATAAAAAAGGCGGGAGCATGTAAATAAAATCAGTATTCAATATATTGAAAATGTCCTTTTTGAAAAATAGTTTTTAAATTTTTATGCATATTTTATAACAATTTTAAAGCTTTATAATATGAAAAACCCAAAAATTTTTTCAATAGTTTCACTGTTTTTTA